>NZ_JMFG01000005.1:0-115595 GCF_000687145.1 Thermoanaerobaculum aquaticum | reverse complement strand
ACCACCCGCGTGGCGTGGCCCAAGGCATCGTACCCCAGGTACTGCACCACGCCGTTGCCACTGGGGCCTTTTTCCGGCAGCTGCTCAGCTTGCAAATACCCCCGCCCGTCGTAGGTCCACACCCGGTTTTGCGTGATCGCCCCAGCCGCGGTGGTGGCCTGCCGCAACCGCCCCGCCACGTCGTAAACGTAGCTGGTGCTCACCATGCTTCCCCCCGAACCCGAGGGCTCCGTGACCTTCACCAACCGCCCAAACCGATCGAACTCCCGGGTCACGGTGGCGGTCGTCTCCACCCCGTTCGCCTGCGTGGCCACCGTGGCTTGCACCGTGGTAAGCCGCACCCCAGCGTAACTGAAGGTGGTGACCTTTCCATCCGGCGCGACCACCCGCTCCGGACGGCCAAACGGGTCGAAGCTCGTCGTCTCGGTCCACTTCATGCCGTTCGGCCCGCTGTCCGGGGTGCCGTAAGGGTCCCACTCAGAGCTTTTCACCGTCCAGCCCAAGGCGTTGTAGTTGGTCTTGCGCTGCACCCAAGTCCCACCTGGCATGCGGCGGTACTCTCCGTAAGGCCGGCCGAAACCATCGAACTCCCAAGCCATGCGCGCCAAAGCTTGGCTCAAGTTGGTGCTGCCGTTGGGCAGCACGTACACGTCCACTTTGGCCGGGGTTGTGGCGGAAGCGTTGGTGTAAACGAAGCGCACCCAGCCGTCGTGACCAAGCTGCGGCTTGACCCAGGAAACCCGGGCCATGGCGTCGTACTCGTAGGTCGTGGCAAGTCCGGAAACATCCCTGCTGGTCTTCACGAGACCTGTGGCGAAGTCAATGTCCTGGTCGAGCAACTTGAAGGGGAACGCCACACCGGTGGCCGCGTCCACCACCACGGACTGGTTGCGCACACCGTACTGGTAGCTGTGGTCCACGCGGTACCAGGCCGTGGGCAGCGCCAGCGAGCACAGGTCCCCCGTAGGCACAGCTTGCAGGTCCCCGCCAAAGCGCTCCTCCCGCACGGTGTTGCCAGCTGTGTCACGGCTGAAGCGCACGATCACGTCTGCGCTCGCCTGGTACGGGGGGTTTTTATACGTCCGCGAGCGCAACAAAAAGCCCGTGGAAGCTTCGAAACAGCTCTGTTCGAATTGCTGGAACGATCCTTCGGTCTGCTGGCGATAGCTGAACGTCCCCAGCACCCAAGGATCGTTGGGGCTGGGAGGAACGAAGGAGCCTGGGTAAACGCCACGAGTTGGGTTGTAGTTCACGAACGTGGTGCGCACGTTGTTCCCCGGGAAGCTCCCCCCCGTTTGCACCTGGCGGTAATGGCCCAGGCCGTCGAAGTTCGAGTAGCTCACTGTAGCGATCCGCCCGCCGTCGTCGGCGTACGTGGTTTGCTCGAACTTTACCCGGCGGTTCGAGTCGTGCCATTTCCAAGGCAGGTACTGCGCATCCTGGATGGGAACCAGCGCATCGTGTTCGTAAGTCACGTAAGCGGTCCGAAGCAGCGTGGTGGCACCTCGATAGTACTCCACAGACTTGAAAGGCGGCGAGGTGGACTGACCCTGGGGACCCATGGTGTAAGGCAAGCCGTAATCCCAGCCGTAATCGGGGGATTGCAAGCAATAACGCGTCCGGAAGTAGTGCTTGGTAACGTTGCCCAGGGGGTCCGTCACCGCAGTCCAGGACTCCTGGCAGTCCGGATCGGGCTGGCCGTCGCTCAAGGTGCAGGGCACCGTGTGTTGGTAAAGCCAGCTGCCGGCCTGGGTTCCCCCAGGCATGGGGTTTGCGATGTCCTTTCGCACCACCCCCAGCAGGTCCTGCACCAAGGCCAGCTCCTCCGCGTGGTTGTAACAGCTCACGTTCCCCGGGGCGTTTTGCCATTTGCCCCAGGTCCAGGTGTACGTGCCGCCAGTGGGCAGCCGCAGCTTCTTCAGAACGCCAGGGTAATCCGGCGCCGGAAGGCTCGGGGGAGTACAGGAAGGCGGTATGAGCGCGTAGTAATCCCCGAGGTTTTCGCCATCCCCGAGGCCGAACGCCGAGCCGTCGGGAAGCGTGACCTTGGTCAAGAAAGCAACTTGAACCCACGGGGGTGGCAGTGCTTGGTTTTTCCAACATACGCTGCAGTTGTACTGGTGCTTGGTGCTGCGAGCTAAGAAACCGGTGGCGGTCCCGCCGGGTTCCTGGTACGGTGGTACGGCATAGCTGAAGGTAAACACCGCTTGCGTGCCGTTGAAACCAGCGAGCTGCAGCTGGGTAAGCTGCCGGCCCAGCACCGGGTGCACATAGTCAAAAAACGCCTTGTGCTGCCGGCCGAGGGTATCGGTGATGGTCCAGACGTTGGCAGCATAGGCGATATCGAACCCGTTCCCAAAGCTGTCGCGGACGCTAGCAAGCCGGTAGTACGGGAGCGAGCTGTCCTTGGGGACGAACGTGTGCTTTTCGCCGTTGGGAAACTCCACCACTGCTTGCTGGTAAACCCCTGCCACCGGGTTGAAAAGCTTCAGTCACAGATAGGTGTTGTCGCGGGTGTACAACACGGAAGCGTCGCCGTCGTTCTCCCCTTCGTGCAGCGTCTGGTAAAAGCGGTGCTCCGCACCGTCCGGGCTCAGGTACGTCCAGGTCGGACCTTCGTTGCCCACGGTTGCGGGCGCGAGGAGATCGCCAAAACCAAAGCGCCAACCGAGCCCCGCGTTGGACCGCCAGGTTGGCTCGGCAACCGCTACGCGGCTGTCCCCGTAGGGATACTGGCAGGAGGTGTAAATTTCAGCGGAACTCCCCTGGCGAGAGGCGCCACCTTGAGGTCGGTGGGCAGCACAGGGAGGTAGGGGTAGTCCGGGCTCGCTCCGAAGGCCGCCTCGCCGCTGGTGAGATCCACCGCTGCGGCAATGGTCATGGCAGGCAGCTCCCGGCCCGCCTCCCAAACCACAATCCCGTCCCGGTCGTCGTCGCTCAAAACCATAACGCGCCGCGCGACTTCCGGAAACCAGCCTTCCCGAGCGCGGGTTTCCACGCAAACAAGCGCGCTCCCACCAGCGGTGAGCCTTTTTATCCGCACTGCCTTCGCGTCCACGGTCACATCCAAACTGCCGCCAAAAGCCGTTGCTGCAAAGAGCAACACCGAAGCCGCAGTCTTGAGCTTCATAGCACCTCCTGTTCGGTCCGCCATCGGCGCCATGCGCTGGGCTAGATACCACGTCGGCTCAGCCTTGTCAAGGCCGCGCGTTGCCGGTGCCGCCGGATCCATGCCTTTTCGGGGAGGTAGAAGACTGCCGGGAAATGGGGGTTAGATGCTGGCGAGCTGCTGGCGGGCGAGGGTGGCGCGGAATGGGGTTTCCCGCTGCTCCATGATGCCCGAGGGGGCGAAGTAGCGCTCGAGCACCGCAAGCCAGTTGCCGCTGCGGGTGATGGGGTTCATTTGCTGGCAAGCTTGCTGCAGCTCCTCCGGCTGCGGGGTGCGGTAGCGGTTTTCGTGGACCACCAGGCTCAAGGGCAAGCGCGGGCGCAGGGGAGGATCCTCGGCGGGGAAGCCCATGCAGATGCCGAAGGCTGGCACCACCAACGGTGGCAGCCCCAAAAGCTGCGGCAACGCCTCGATGCCGTTCACCAAGGCGCCGATGGGGCAAACCCCGAGCCCCGCCGCCTCCGCCGCGTCCATGAGGCGCTGGGCTACCAGGGTGGCATCCACGGTGGCGAAGTGCAGGCCGATGGCGGGGAAACGACCCAGCGGCTTGCCCGAAAGCGAGAGCAACGCCGCAAGGCGCGCCAGGTCGGCGCACACCACGAAGAACTCTGGAGCTGCCTCCACGGGGGGCAAGCCGCCGCAGGCCCGGGAGATGGCCAGCCGGAGCTGCCGATCGCGCACGCGGATCAGCGAGTACATTTGCGCGGTGGCGTCGGTGGGGGCACGCTGGGCTTCCGCAAGCACCGCTTGCACGGTCTCTTCGGGGACCGGCGTTGCCTGGAAGGTGCGGATCGAGCGGTGGGGAGCGAGCAGCGGCGCGCTCACAACGCCTCCCGCAGCGGCACGTGGGCTTCGTCCACCGGGGCGATGCGGGCGATGCGGTAGGTTTTGCCCTCCAGCTGCACCTCATCCCCCACCACCCGACCCAAGAGCGCTTCCCCCACCCCCGAGGCGTGGGAGTAAATGCCGGCTTCGGGGTTGGCTTCGTACGGGCCGAGGATCGCCACGGTGCGCGTGCTGCCCTCCGGGGCTTGGAGCTCCACCTGGCAGCCGATGCGCACTTTCGAGGTGTCCACCTGGGCGGGCTCGATGAGCTTGATCCGCGAAAGGTCCGCCTGGAGCTTGGCAGCCCGGGCGGAGAGCAGCTCCTGGCGCGCCCGCTGGGCGTGGTACTCGAAGTTTTCCCGCAAGTCCCCCTCTTCGCGGGCGGTTTGGATGGCCTTCAAGGTGGCGGGGATTTCCCTGTGGAGCAAGTTGTCCAGCTGCTGCCGGAGCCAAGCCACGGTCTTGGGGAGAGCCGGGACCGCGGTATCCTCCGCTGCCCCCGCCGCGAGCTGCGGGAAGCGGGCGAGCACCGCGCGCTTGAGCCAAGCCCGCTCCTCCTTGAGGACTCCGGGGGCTTGAAGGATGTGGTACAGCCTCCTGGCTTGCTCTTCGGTGAGGTCTTTTTTCAGCACCTCCGCCACCCAGGAGCTTGGGGAAAGCAAAGCGCGGATGCGGGCGCGGTAGGGGGCGAACTCCTTCCGCTCCCCCGCATCCACCAAGCGCAGCACCGCGGCGGGGTTTTTCTTGGCAGCCACAAGCTTCGCCACTGGCCCCTCGGTGAGCTCCATGGCCCAGACCCACGCCGCAGCGAAGCGCGCCGGGTGGAGGAAAACCTGGCCGAAAAACTGCTCGAGCTTGGCCCGTTCCCCCAGCTCCAGGAGCTTTTCCGCCGCCAGGCGCAAAAGCCGCGGGTTGGTTTCCAGAAAAAGCCAGCCAGCAAGAGCTTCCGCATCGCCGCGATCGAGCAAGTACTGCAGCACCTCCTGGCGGTGGGAAGCCTCGGTAAGCTCCCGGGCCAGCTCCAGCGCTGGCTGCTTTTCGAGGATCGTGGCTTTCGCCCGGGCCACATCCTCCTCCGCGGCCCCCAGCTTGCGGGCGGCATCCAGGGCGGCGAACGCCTCTTTCGCCGGCTCTCGCTGCGCTGCGGCGAGCAGCGCCTGCGCCATTTCCCGGGCAAGCGGGGTGCCCTTCTTGGCCCGGCGGGCCAGCTCCAGCTTTTCCGCAAAGTCCGCAGCAGCGAACCGCTGCCCCAGCTCTTCCACGGCCTCGGAGGCCGCGAGCGCCCGGTAGCGCACGCTAGCGCCTTTGCCTTCCGCCACCACGAACTCGCTTTTCTTTGCCTTGTTCCACCAGCTGGCCCACTCGCTGTCCGCCAGCAAGCTGCCCAAAGCCTCGCGGATTTCCGCCACGGAAAGCGGCTTGCCGAAGGAGCGCAAAAGCGCCACCAGCGCGTCCGGGGGATCCGCCAGGAGCTCCTGCCGCAGCGCTGCGGGCTCCTCCAACCGCCTCCGCAAGAAGTGCCCCGGGGGCAGAGGGAACAGGTGGCGGGAGGCGGCGCCGATGGGCACCGGCACCTTTTTCTCCTTTTCAAAGTCCAAGCGCAAGACTCCCACCTTGGGGTTGGCCTCCACCACCCGCCCGGGGCCGCGCCCGGCCATGGCAAAGACCTCGCCCACGTCGTGGCGGAGCCAGGTCTCCAGCTCCTCACAGGCGTCCACCGGGTTTTTGTGCTGCCGCAGGTTGAAGTGGGCCAAAAGCGCGGAAAGGGAGGGGCGTCCGTTCCAGAGGTGGCGGATGGCTTCTTCCAGATCGGCCCGCAGCTTGGCCTGGTCCCCCACCCCTAACCGCAGGCACTCTTCGGCAAAGGCCCGCACGGCCCGCCAGGCCTTTTGCTCCCGGGCCTGCTCCCAGGCCAGTTCCAGAAGCAAGAGCGCTTCTTTCTTCTTGCCGGCCCGGCGCAAAGCCAGGTTGGCGGCAAGGAAGGGATCGGGGTCATCCACCCCCAATTCCAGCTTGGAAAGCCAGAACTCCTCGATGCTTTGCCCCTTTCCCTCGGCAATGAGGGCCTCAAACTCCGCAAGCCACGACACCCAGGACCTCCTTTTTAGGACGCGGCCAAAAGCTCTTCAGGAGAAAGCTCCCCCAAGACCGCGGCGGCTTTAAGTATATCCGCGTGGAGAAAGCGATCCCGTTGCAAAAAGGGCACCTGCTCCCGCAGCCTGGCCAGCGCTCTTTCCAAAGCCGGCGAGGACCGCAAGGGCCGGCGCAGCTCAATGCCCTGCGCCGCTTCCAAAAGCTCCACCGCTAACACAAAGCGCAGGTTTTCCACGATCATGGCGAGCTTCCGCGCGGCCCAGGTGCCCATGGACACGTGGTCCTCGCGACCGGCCGAGGTGGGGATGGAATCCACCGCCGCCGGGTGGGCCAGGGTTTTGCACTCGGAAACCAAAGCGGCCGCCGTGACGTGGGCCGTCATGAAGCCGGAGTTCAAGCCCGGTTCCGGCACCAGAAACGCCGGCAAACCGGACTGCTCGGGGGTCACCAGCCGGGCGGAACGGCGCTCGGAAATGGAAGCCAAATCGGTGAGGGCAGTGGCCGCGTAGTCGAAAGCTGCCGCCAGTGCCGCTCCGTGGAAGTTGCCGCCGGAAACCACGCGGCCGTCGGCCAAGACCATGGGGTTGTCGGTGGCGCTGTTGATTTCGATGGCCAGCTTGGCCCGCAGGTGGGCCAGGGCATCGCGGCAGGCCCCGTGCACCTGGGGGGTGCAGCGCAGGGAATAGGCGTCTTGCACCCGGGAGCAGGAGCGGTGGGACTCGCGAATTTGCGAGCCGGAAAGCAAAGCAAAGAGGTTGCGGGCGGAAGCGACCTGTCCGGGGTGCGGGCGCGCCTGGTGGATTTCCTCCAAAAAGGCCACATCGGTGCCCTCCAGGGCATCCACGCTCATGGCCGCCACCACGTCGGCAGCGGCGCACAGCCTTTCCGCCTCCAGGAGCGCCAAACACCCCACCGCCGCCATGGCCTGGGTGCCGTTGATGAGGGCCAGCCCTTCCTTGGGCGCCAGCGCCAAAGGCTCGATCCCTGCCCTGCGCAACGCCTCACTACCGGGCACAACCTCCCCCTGGTACTCGGCAAACCCTTCCCCCACCAGCACCAGCGCCAGATGGGCCAGGGGCGCCAGGTCCCCCGAGGCCCCCACCGAGCCCTGGGAAGGCACCACCGGGTGCACGCCGGCGTTTAAAAGTTCGAGCAGCCTGTCCACCACCTCCGGCCGCACCCCGGCGTAGCCGGAAGCCAGGACGTTCGCCCGCAGCAGCAGCATGGCCCGCACCACCTCCCGGGGGAAGGGAGCCCCCACCCCGCAGGCATGGGAGCGCAAAAGGTTCAGCTGAAGCTCCGCCAGGCTTTCCGGCGGGATCACCACATCGGCCATGCGGCCAAAGCCGGTGTTGACGCCGTAAATCACCTCCCCTGCTGAAAGCCTGGCTTCAATCCCCTGGCGCCGGGAGGCCATGCGTTCCCGGGCCTCCGGGGCCAAGGCCACCGGGGCCTTGCCCGTTGCGACCTGGTAAACCTGTTCGAGAGTGAGGTTCCTGCCGTCAATGACCACCATAGCACCGCCCGGCGGCGAGCATAGCATTTCCTTTGCTGCCGACTTTTAAAGCCCGGCCGCGTAGGCTATGCCTTGCCTTCCAGCACCTGCCGCACGCTGTGGGCGAGAGCCTCCGCGGTGAGGGGCTTTTCCAGCACCGGGCCCCAGGCTTTTTCCGCTTCTGTGCGCAGAGGCGCTTCCTGGGTGTACCCGGTCATCAGCAACACCTTCATTTCCGGCCGCACGGCCACCAGGTGTTGGGCCAGCTCGCTGCCGCTCATGCCCGGAAGACCCACGTCCGAAAGCAAAAGGTGAATGACCCCCTGGTACGAAGCGGCAACGGCCAACGCTTGCTCGGGGCCTTTGGCCGAAAGCACCTGATAGCCGAGCTGCTTGAGCAAGCTGCTGGCCGCTTCCAGAACCTCCGGCTGGTCCTCCACCAGCAGGATAGTTTCCCAGCCCCGGGGGATGGGCGCCGCCGCATCGCGGGCTTCCGCCTTTTCGCCCTCGACCACGGGAAAGTAAATCTCGAAGGTGCTCCCCCTGCCAGGCTCGCTTTCCACCACGATGAAGCCATTGTGTTGCTTTACGATGCCAAAAACGGTGGCCAAGCCCAGGCCCGTTCCTTTGCCTTCCCCTTTGGTGGTGAAGAAAGGCTCAAAGATGCGCTTCAGGACCTCGCTATCCATGCCACAGCCGTCGTCCTTCACAGCAAGCACCACATACCGCCCCGGTTTCGCTTCGGGCAAAAGGCGGCAATCCTCTTCGCTGAGCTGGCGGTTAGCTGTGCTCACCCAGATGTGCCCCTTCTCCCCCACCGCATCCCGGGCGTTGACCACCAGGTTGGCCACCACCTGGTCCACCTGGGAGCGATCCAGAACCACCGGCCAGAGGTCCTCGGCCGGCCGCCAGATGAGCTCCACGTTTTCACCCAAGAGCCGCTTCAAGACCTTCAAGGTGCCGCCCACCTCGTGGTTGAGGTCGAGCCTTTCGGGGTGAACCTGCTGCTTGCGGGCAAAAGCCAAAAGCTTCCTGGTGAGCTCGGCGGCGCGGGTGGAAGCCCCTAAGATGCCGTCCACCGCCGCCAAAAACCTGGGATCCTGGCCAGCCTTGAGCTTCAAGAGCTCGGCGTGAGCCATGATCACCAAAAGCATGTTGTTGAAATCGTGGGCCACACTGCCGGCAAGGCGGCCGATAGCTTCCATTTTTTGGGCGTGGAGCAGCGCTTCTTCCGTGGCCTTCTTGTCGGTGATGTCCACCGCCACCGCCATGCGCGCCGGTTGGCCCCGGTATGGGAACGTCACCACCGAAAAATCCAGCCAGCGGCGTTTCCCGTCCCGGGTGCGGATGGGGAGCTCGTAGCGGTTGGGGGCCGGCTCGCCCCGCTCCCGGGCGTAACCCCAACTGCGCACCTGCTCCCGGAAAGCCGGGTCCACGAGCTTTAGAACATCAAAATTCTCCTCGTTTCGCCTTTCAACGTCGGAGAAGCCCACTAAATTCTTAGCGAATTTGTTCGCGTACAAAAGTCGGTCTCCCTGCAGCACCAGTACCGCCGCCGGCGCTGCGTCGGCCAGCGCGCGAAACAGTTCGTTGCTTGCCTCAAGGGCTTCCTCCAGCTTCCGTTTCTCCGTGATGTCCTGGGAAGCTCCCACAATGCGGGTCACCCGGCCCGCTGCAGGGTCAAAGATGGGGACCGCGTAGTCGCGAAGCCAGCGGACCTCGCCATCGCGGGTTACAAACCGACCTTCGGTGACATCAGGTTGGCCGTGCAGAACCTTGCCGGCGTGCTCTACCCACAGGGGCAGGTCCGGCGGGTACACGGCACCCACCCAGCCGCCCCGGCGGTCCAGTTCCTCGATCGTCCAGCCAAACACCTTGGTGAAGGATTCGGTAAGCCAATCCCCCCGCATGGTGCCGTCGGCTTCCACGCGAAAGGCGTAAGCGTAATCGGAAATCATTTCGGAGATCAGCCGGTAGCGCTCCTCGCTTTCCGTCAGGGCCTTTTCCGCGGTTACCCTCTCGGTAATGTCCTCGGCGGTTCCCTCGTAGTAAAGCACCCGACCGCTTTCGTCTTTGACCGCCCGGGCGCTTTCGCGCACGTAAATGACGCTCCCATCCCGCCGCTTCCAGGCCGACTCGAGACCAACGATTTGCCCCTCGCTTTCCAGCCTTTGGCGAAAAAGGGCCCGCGGATAGCCAGGCTCAAAGCCTTCCTCTTCCAGGTTTCGCTGCGCCAATTCTTCGAAGGTTTCGAACCCCAGCATGTGCACCAGCGCCGGGTTGGCCATGAGGATGCGACCATCGGGGGTGGTGCGGTAAAGACCAATGGCCACGTTTTCGTAAAGCGAGCGGTACCGCTCCTCGCCTTCCTTCAGGGCTTCTTCCATGGCCTTGCGCTCGCTGATGTCCCGCACCACGTTTCGGTACTCCACCACGCGGCCCTGGCGGTCCCGGACAATGGTGGTTCGCTGGTCCACCCAAACTCGCGAGCCGTCCTTTCGCAGCGCCCGGAACTCGCAAGCCACTTCGCTGGCACCTTCTGCGGTTTTGGCGAGGTACAGAGCCACAAGCCAACGCCGGTCCTCCGGGGCTACCAGCTTCAGGTAGGTACGATGGAGGAGTTCGCGCGGCTGGTATCCGGTATAGCTGAAGAGGTTGGGGCTTCCGTAAACCAGGCGTCCGTTGGCATCGGTGACGTAAAAAACGTCGGTGATGCTTTCCACCAGCGTCCGGGAGCGCTCCTCGCTGGATTGCAGCTTGGCCATCGCCTGTGAAAGGCTTTGCTCCAGCTTCACCAGGCGGCGAGTTTGCTCCACCACCCGCAAGCGGGCTTGCAGCCGCAACTTGAACTCCTCGAAGTTCCGGCAGTAGCGGACCACGTCGTCGCAAGACGCGCCCATTGCTTGTGGCAGGGGTTCATCCTCGTGGAGGAGGTGCACCCGGTAAGGGAGCCGCACCGGCCCTGCATCTTCCGGATCTCGCTGCTGCGAGGGGGAACTTTCTGGGGAATCGGAAATGACAACGTCTACCGCTACGCCCGGCTCGTGGACAACCTCACAGCCCAGGGCCTCCAGAGCGGCTTTGACCTGTTGATCAACGGCTGGATCTCCCACATCCACCGCTGCGACCAGCTTTTGCGTCCCCATCAGACCTCCAGGTCGCCAAGGTTTTTCATGTCAACCGGAACGGCCTTGGGTCCAGCGAGCCGCCCGGTGTCATTGTACTGGACTTTTGAAAAAACTATGCTCAAAGCCAGGGATGGCGCCCAACGAAATGACACAAAAATAGACAAGAGTTTTCGAATCTATGGGAACATCTCGCATTGACCGAGAAATGGCCGCCGGAGCTATAATCCACTCATGAACGCGGCTCTGGTGGCGCTGGCTGGTTTGGCTTGGTTCGGGCTTCTCTACCGCTGGTATGGGAAAATCCTCGACCGCAAGCTGTTTTCACCCAACGACCAGAACCCCACACCGGCGGTGGCTTTGCGGGATGATCGGGACTACGTGCCCACCCACCCAGCGGTGCTCTTTGGGCACCACTTTTCCTCCATTGCCGGGGCGGGGCCCATCGTGGGCCCGATTCTGGCTTATTCGCTGTTCGGGTGGCTGCCGGCCCTGCTGTGGGTGCTTTTGGGAGCGGTGTTTTTGGGCGGGGTCCACGACTACGGGGCGCTTATGACCTCCTTGCGCAATAAAGGGGTTTCGGTGACGGAAATTGCCGAGAAGGCCGTTTCGCCCCTGGCCAAAGGGCTTTTTGCGGCGTTCAGTTGGGTGGCGTTGGTGCTGGTGCAAGCGGTATTTGCGGTGCTCACCGCCCGCACCTTAGCGGAAGAGCCCAAGATCGTGATCCCCACCGTAGGATTGCTGGTTCTGGCCATGGGCTTTGGCTTTTTGGTTTACCGCCTGCACATGAACGTTTGGCTGGCCACCGCCCTGGGGCTTGTAGTACTGGCCGGGCTGGTGGTGCTGGGCGACTTGGTTCCAGTGCCGGCTTCCTACGGTTTTTGGCTGGCTGCCGCCTTTGTGTACTCCTTTGTGGCAGCTACCTTGCCGGTGTGGGTGCTGCTGCAGCCCCGGGACTACCTCTCCATGTACATCCTGGTCTTTGGCATGGTTTTCGGGTATTTGGGCTTGTTTTTCCTGCGCCCCACCATCAACGGCCCGGCTTTGACCGCCGCCGTTTCCCCCCAGGGGCCGCTGTGGCCGGTGCTCTTCATTACCGTGGCCTGCGGAGCCTTTTCGGGGTTTCATTCGCTGGTGGCTTCCGGCACCACCGCCAAGCAGCTCCGCAAAGAAAGCGAGGGGCGCCTCATCGCTTACGGCGGCATGCTGGCGGAGGGAGCTCTGGCCTTGCTGGTCATTACCTTGATGGCCGGTGCTTTGTTTTGGGGGGCAGCTCCGGAAGCCGGGCTTTCCGGATTTGTGTTTCAGGATTTGCTGAAAGGCTCGGCCAACATTGCCTTTGGCAAGGGGTTTGGGCGGGCTGTGGCCACCCTGGGCGTGCCGCTTCCCTTTGGCGTGGCCTTCGGCATCCTCATGCTCAACGCCTTTATCCTAACCACGCTGGACACCTCCACCCGCATCGCCCGCTACATCGTCAGCGAAAACCTCGGCCAGCGCTTTCCGCTGGCCAGAAACCGGTTCCTGGCTGCCGGCGCGGGGCTGGTTTTGGGGGCGTGGGTGGCCACCGGCAACGCCTGGCAAAAGATCTGGCCGGCCTTTGGGGCCGCCAACCAGCTGGTGGGAGCGCTGGCCCTTCTCGTCACCACCGCGTTTTTGGTGAGCCTGGGCAAGCCCAAGGGCTACACGCTTTGGGGTGCGGCCTTCATGTGGCTCACCACCGAAGGGGCGTTGGTGTACCAGCTCGTCTTCCAGTACCTCCCCCAGCGCAACTGGGTTTTGGGCGTCACCGCCGTCGTGCTCATCGTGCTGGGGCTGCTTATGGCTTGGGAGGTGGGGCGCAAGCTTTTGCAACCGCAACAGGACCGGCAAACCAGCTGGCAACCTGTACAGTAAGGAAAAACTTAATCCCCGGAGGGTGGGGGCGAAGGGGCAGCGAGCTCCAGCATCCGCTGGAGGGGTTTGCGCGCCGCCACCATCAGCTCGGGATCCAGATCAATGCGGGGCTTCCCGCTTTTCAGGCAAGCGTAAAGGTTTTCCAGGGTGTTGCGCTTCATGTAAGGGCACGTGTTGCAGCCGCATTCCCCGTCTTGACCCGGCAAGGAAATAAAACGCTTTCCCGGCGCGAGCTTGGCCATTTGGTGGATGATGCCGGGTTCGGTGGCAATGATGAACTCTTCGGCATCGGTTTGCTGCACAAAGCGCAAAATTGAAGAGGTGGAGCCCACGTGGTCGGCGAGAGCCAGGATGTTTTCCGGACATTCGGGATGGGCCGCCACCAAGGCCTTTGGGTGCTGCACCTTCAGGCGCACCAGGGCTTCCAGGGAAAACTGCTCGTGCACAACGCAGGTGCCCGGCCACAGAATCAGCTGGCGGCCGGTTTTTTGCATGAGGTAGCGGCCTAAATGGCGATCCGGCGCAAAGAGGATGGGCTTGTCTAGGGGGAGCTTTTTGAGGATGACCTCCGCCGAAGAAGAGGTGACGATGACGTCCGAAAGCGCCTTCACTGCCGCCGAGCAGTTGATGTAGGTAACGGCAATGGCGTCGGGGTACTGGGCCCGCCAGGCGGCAAACTGCTCGGGAGGGCAGGACTCCTCCAGGGAGCAGCCGGCTTCCAGATCCGGGATCAGCACTTCCGCTTCGGGGTTCAAGATCTTGGCGGTTTCCGCCATGAAGCGAACCCCGCAAAAAACGATGGCTTTGGCCTGGGCCTTTTGGGCAAAGCGGGCCAGCTCCAGGGAATCCCCCACGAAGTCCGCCAGGTCCTGGATTTCCGGTTGCTGGTAGTAATGGGCCAAGAGCAGGGCCCCCCGTTCCTTGGCCAGCCTGCGGATTTCCTGGGTAAGCTCCTGGGGCTCGGTGAGCACCGATGTGCTGGTCATGGTCCCCCCGCCGGGGAGTTTACCCCTGCTTTGCCCGGCTGACCAGCGCTTCCACCGCTTCCCGCTCCCGGGGGAGCCAGGAGGGCGTGAGGCATTGGGCACCCTCTTCGGTGATGAGGTAGTCATCCTCGATGCGGATGCCAATGCCCTCTTCCGAGATGTAAATCCCGGGCTCCACGGTGAGCACCATGCCGGGCTCCAGAAGCGGGCCTTCCCCGCCCACGTCGTGGGCCTCCAGACCCAGGAAGTGCCCCAAACCGTGAATGAAGTACTCGGAAATGGGTACACCCGAAGGGCCCGCAAGCCCCGAAGCCTTGAGGCTCTGGTAGGCGGCGTGGCGCAAGTCGGCAATTTTCAGCCCCGGCCGGAGCAAGGCCACCGCCGCGTTGTAGGCATCCAGCACCGCGTCGTAAAGCTCCGCCTGACGGGGCGTGAAGCGGCCAGAAACCGGGAAGGTGCGGGTGAGGTCCCCGCAGTAGTAGCCGTAGCGGGCGCCAATGTCCACCACCACCAGCTCCCCCTCCTGGCAGGTGCCGATGTTTTGGTCGTAGTGCAGCACGCAGCCGGCAAAACCCGAGCCCACAATGGGGGGAAAGGACCAGCCTTCCGCGCCCAGACGCCGCAGGGTGCCGTAGGCTGCCCCTTCCAGCGCTGCTTCGCTGACCCCCGGCCGAAGCAGGTCAGCGGCGGCTTTCACCGCATGGGCGGTGATCTCCACCGCTTTGGCCAGCAGCGCCACCTCTCCCGGTTCCTTGCGCAAGCGCCGTTGCGTCAAAACCGGGGAGAGGTCGTGCACCGCGAAGCTGGGCAGCCGCTCCCGCAGGCGGGAAACCAGCTGCTGCTCGCGGGTCAGCGCCCCCGAAGCGGACGCTGGGGGCAGCGGGATCCAGAGTTCTCCGCCCGAAGCCAAAAGGTCGGCCAAAACGTCCTCAAACCCCGGGACGGGACGCCTCCTGGCTTCCACCACCACTTCCGTGGCTTGCACGTCCTTCACCGCCCCGAAGCCCAAAGCTTCGGCCGCCTCTTCCCCCGGGCCAAACTTGGGGCCCAGCCACGCTTCCAAAGCCGGACGGCGGGCGGGCAGGTAAAGCTCATCGCGGTCCCGGGTGAGGAGAAGGGCGGCGTTGGGGATTTCCACGCCGGTGAGGTAAAAAAAGCTGGGATCCTGGCGGAAGGTGCCCACATCCCCGTAGGAACGGGTATCGCTGGCCCCAAGGAGCACCGCCACCCCCCGCTCCCCCAACGCCTCCACCACCCGCTGCCGCCTGGCCCTGTAAACCTCGGGGGCTTCCAGCACGGCGGCGTAGTGACCCCCTAAAAGCTTTCGCCGTTCAATCACTACTTCCTCCCAAAAGCTCGCGCAGCTTGCCGGCCAGTTCCTCCGGGCTTGTCCTTCCGCACACCAAAACCTGCCCCTTCACCGCCAGCACCGGCACCTTTTCGCCGTACTGGGAGAGCAAACTGGTGTCCTCCTCCACGTTCACCTCCCGCACCGCCAGGCCGTAAAGCTCGGCCAGGGCAGGCAGGAAGGCCTCCAGTTCCTGGCACAAACGGCAGCTGGGCCGCACGTAAAGCACCGCTTCCACCGGCTCGCCGCGGTAAAGCGTGCTGGCCCGGTACGCAGCCAAAGCCCGCACCAGCACCACCCGCAGCGCCGCCGCCACCGGTACCGCCACCACCACGCCGGTAATGCCGAAAAGCTCACCGCCCAAAAGCAGGGCCACCAGCACCCAGACCGGGTGCAAGCCCACGCCCTTGCCCACCAGCTTGGGGGTCAAAACCCACCCTTCCACGTTTTGGGCCACCACGAAAACCAAAAGCGCCAGGAGCGGGTGCAGGAGGTCCTGGTGTTCCAGAAGCGTCAGGAGCACCGCCAAGCCCGCCCCCACCACCAAGCCCAGGTACGGCACCAGAGAAAGCAAACCCGCCAGAGGCCCAACCACCAGCGCCAGGGGCGCCCCCACCAGCGCCAGGCCCCCCGTGTACATGAGGGCCAAAGCCAACGCCACCAGCAGCTGCCCCCGGAAAAAGGCCCCCAGCACCTGGTGCACCTCCAGGGCCACCGCTTCCACCGTGGGCAACACCGGCCGCGGGATGAGCAACCGAAGGGTGGTCAAGAACTTGGGGAAATCGGCGGTGAGGTACGCGCCAATGACCAGGGACACCACCAGCCCCAAAAGCGCTGAAACCAGCGACAGCGAGGAAAGCACCACCTGCCCCAGCCAGGCTGCCAGCCGCGGGGCCAGTTGCGGCAGCTTTTCCTGAAAGTACGCGGTGACCTTTTGCGAAATGACCCCGAAGGCTTCGGGGTAGCGCCGTTGGGCATCGGCAAGCAGCGGCTCCAGGCGCTCGTGGAGCACCTCCTGCCAGGTGGGGAGCTTGGATGCGGCGGCCGAAAGCTCATGCACCACCGCCGGCAGGAAAACCAACAGCACCAGCGCCAGAAGCCCCAAAAGCACCAAAAGCACCACCACAAACCCCAGGATGCGCGGCAAGCGGTGGCGGGCAAACCACGAGGCCAGGGGATGAGCGAGGTACGCCAGGAAAAACCCCACCAGAAGCGGAAACAAAGGCTTGGACCAGGCAAAGACCACACCAAAGAGCAGGGCCGCCCCGCCCACCACCAGGAACACGCGCAGCTTCTGGCTACTGTCCGCGGGCATCGTGCAACCTCTCCACTTGCGCTGCCGCCCGGGCCAAGTAGTGCAAGCCGGAAAGCAGCGTGAGGGCAAAAGCGGTGTAAAAGAGAAGCGAAAGCCAAAACTCATCAATGGGACGGAGGTTGGCCACCACCACCAAGCCCACCGTGGCAATGTGCGCCACCGTGGTGGCCTTTCCCAAAAGCGAAGGCGAAAACTCGCGAATGCCCGCTCCCAGGTAAAGCAACAGCGCCACCAGCACGATGAGCACGTCCCGGGAAAGGGCAATGACCGTCAACCACACGGGGATGCTCACCACCCCGGGGGCCGGCCAGGTGAGCACAATGTAGGCAGTGACCAAGAGGGCCTTGTCGGCAATGGGATCCAAATACGTGCCCAAAAGCGAGCGTGCCGAAAGCCAGCGGGCCAAGGCTCCATCTAAGGCATCGGAAAGCCCAGCCAGGCAAAAGATCACCAACGCCCAGGTGTAGTTACGCTCCACGATGGCCAAGGCAAAGAGCGGTACCAACACCAGGCGCAAAAGCGTTATGCCGTTGGGAATGGTGTACGGACGCAAAGCCACACGCACCTCTTGTGCAGCGCGCTGGGCCACACCCCCCACCGCTTTGCGGGCGCCGCTTCCCTCCTTCACACCCCTTCCCTCCGCAAGGTTTCCTCCCGGATGTACGCCATCTTGCCCTCCACCATCACCAGCCCCCGGGACTCCAGCTCGCTCATGAGCCGGGTGACGGTTTCCCGGGTGGTGCCAATGGCCGCCGCAATGTCGTGGTGGGTGGGTCGGCGCACCGCCACCCAGCCGTTGCCCAGGACCTCTCCGTGCTCACGCGCCAGCTCCATGAGGTAGCGCGCCAATCGCCCCAAAACGTCCATGCTCACCAGGTTTTCCATGTGGGCATTGGCCCGCCGCAAGCGGCGAGAAAGCTCGCGCAGGAGGGCGCGGGCCACGGACGGCGAGCTTTCCAAAAAACGAGCGAAATCTTGGCGGTGCACGCGGTAAACCACCGAAGGTAGCTGCGCCACCACCGAAGCCGAACGCGGTTCATCGTCAATGAGCGACATTTCCCCAAAAAAGGCGCCGGGGCCCAAGGTGGCCAGAATCACCTCCTTGCCTTCCGGCGAAGGCACCACCACCTTCACCCGCCCGGAAGCCAAGAGGTACAGACCATCCCCCAGGGAGTTCATGTGGAAGATGACCTCGTCCGGCTCGTACTCCAGCCTTTGGGCGGTGCGCGCCAAGGCCGCCAGCTCCCCCTGGCCTAACCCCGAGAAAAGGGGTGATGAAGCCAAAAGCTCTTCCACGGTTAACATAGCAGTTTCTCCCGGATGCCCACCAAAAGGCGGACCGCATCCTCACCAGAAAAGCCCCGCTCCCCGGCGGGCAGGGGCACACAGCCGTTGCCGGCGGCGTTAGCCTGGCAGACTGCCAGGTTGGCAAGGCCTAAAGCCTGACCCAGCCGCTGCACCACGGCCTCCAGCTCCCGCCGCGAAACCGCCCGGGAAGGGCCAAACCGGCGGGTCAGCGGGTCGCCGGCCATAATGCCGGCCCGCACCAGGACGAGGGCTTCCTCCTGGGCGGGATGGCCCACCAGATCCTCAAAAAGCGGGGCCGGGCCAGTGGCCTTTTCCGCCACCTGGGGAAAGTAAAACACCACGAGGATGGCCAGCTCCCCCCGGGAAAGACGGGCGGACGCTGAAGCCTTGACCACCCTTCCGGGGGCTCTTTGCCACCGGGCCTGCTCTTCCGCTTGCCGCAGCTTGGCGCAACGGCCCGGAAAGTCCGCCGGCAAGCGGCGGTACAGCTCGGCGGCCAGGTCCCACCGCTTTTCGGCCGCCGCCACTTGCGCCTTCAGCTCCAGCCCCGGCCCGTCCTCGGGGAGCGGCA
This sequence comes from Thermoanaerobaculum aquaticum, assembly GCF_000687145.1. Lineage (NCBI taxonomy): Bacteria > Pseudomonadati > Acidobacteriota > Thermoanaerobaculia > Thermoanaerobaculales > Thermoanaerobaculaceae > Thermoanaerobaculum > Thermoanaerobaculum aquaticum. Next base: position 97,466 of record NZ_JMFG01000005.1, on the reverse strand, counting down.
AGACCAGCAGCTTGGCTTCGTCGGTTTTTCCTGCCGAAAGCGCTGCCCGCACCGCAAGCTCCCGCAGAGGCCGGTGGTCGGGAAAGCGGGAAAGCAGCGACCGCGCGTGCTCCAAGGCTTTGGCGGCCTCGCCGCTGGCCAGAAGGGCTTTGATTTGCTCCTCGCTGGCCGCCAAATACCGCAAACGCAGCTCTTCCGAGCGCTTGCGAAAGCGCGCCTGCCCGGAAAGCTCCGCCACCTTTTTTGCCGCCTCGGATGCGCCAAGAAGCTCACCTTCCCGTTCCCCCACCAGAACCGCCAGCTCCCACGCCGGCCGGTAGGAGGGGGCACCCTCCGCAAAGGCCAAAACTTTCGGCCAAAGGCCCAGTTCACCGGCGGCAAAAGCAATTTCCAGCTGCAAAAACAGGCGAATCGGGTGCTCCCCGGGCAAGCCCGAAAGCTTGCTCTGCGCCGCTTTCAGATCTCCGGCATCGGCCAGCGCCCAAACCTTTTGGGCCATTTTCTTTTGCGCTGCGGTTATGGGCCAGGGTGCTTTGTCCAAATCCAAATCCGGGAGAACTCCACGTCCCTTGGGGGTGGTGGCGCAAGCAGCCACCACCAAACAAAACGCCAGCGCCCAACCCCTACGAACCACCCTCCCCCTCCCCCCGCGCCAAGCACAGGGAAGCCACGGCGTGCTTGAACACCAAATGCTCCTGGCCGTGGCTTTCCACCACCAAACAGTAGCGATCGAAGCGCTTGATGAAACCGGTCAAGCGCTTACCGGTGAGGAGGTACACGAAGACCGGCTTGCCCTCCCGGCGCAAGGTGGCCAAGAAGCTATCCTGCACGTCCATGGACGGTTTCTGCTGGTTATTCTCCACGACACGCCTCCCATAAGGCACTGGCTTGTTCCAGCACTTCTTCGCCAAAACCCGCAAGCCACTGTACCCCAGCCTCGCCGCGCAGCCAGGTAAGCTGCCTCTTGGCCAACTGGCGGGTGGCCACCACCGTGGCTTGCCGGGCCTGGGTTTCCGACCACTCCCCCTGCACCACCCTCACCGCCTCGCGGTAGCCGATGGCCTTCAAAGCGTGGGCCGTAGGGGCCACACCGGACTCCAAGAGCCTACGGGTCTCATCTACCAAACCGCGAGCAAACATTGTCTCCACCCTGGCGGCAATCCTAGCATGGAGGGCCGGTCGCGGCGGGCAGCAGGCCAGCAAGCAAAAGCGGTACCGCGGGCCGGAGGAAGGGCTTTGTGCCCACAGCTCGGACATGGGGCGGCCGGCGAGAATGCTCACCTCCAGGGCCCGCAGGATGCGCTGGCGATCGTTGGGGGAAAGCCTGGCGAAAAGCTCAGGGTCCCTTTGGGCCAGCTCCCGGCGGAGGGCCTCAGGGTCTCGCTCCCACGCCGCCTCCAGCTGGGCCCGCAGCGTGAGGTCCTTAGGGGGTTCGGGGAAAAGCCCGTAAAGCAAGGCGTGCACGTAAAACAGCGTGCCCCCCACCACCACCGGTTGTCGCCCGCGCCGGTCAATTTCGGCAATGACGCTGTCGGCATCCCGCAGAAACTGCCCGGCGGAGTAACGCTCGGTGGGGGAAGCCACGTCCAAGAGGTGATGGGGCACAAGCTTTCGCAGCTCGGGCTCCGGCTTGGCGGTGCCGATGTCCATCCCCCGGTACACGGCAAAGGCATCGGCGGAGACCACCTCGCCGTGGAAGCGCAGGGCCAGCTGCGCGCCCAGCCATGTCTTGCCGGCGGCGGTGGGTCCCACCACGATCAAAAGCGGGCGCTCAATCACCGCTAACCCTCACAAACACCGGTGGGGAGGTGTCCAGCTCCAGCTTCCCTTCCTGCCCCACCCAGAGCCGCTGGAAGCCCTGCTTTTGCGAAAGCACCAGCACCCTGGCTTGCCGCAACCGGCTGACCACCACCGGTTGGGGGAACCGCAGGTGCGGGGAGGTTCCCGTGGGGATGAGCGCCAGGCGCGGTGAAACCACCTTAAGGAAGGCCCAGCTCGTGGAAGTGCGGGACCCGTGGTGGCCCACCTGCAGGATATCCGCGAAAAGCGGCTGTGCAGAAGCCAAGAGCCTTTCTTCGCCGGTGCTTTCCAGGTCCCCCACCAGCAAGAGGCTCACCCCCGCCAGGCCGCACCGCAGCACCAGGGAAGCGTCGTTGTCAGGCAAATCGCCGTGGGCCGGCGGCCACAGCACGTCGCAGACCACATCGCCCACTCTCACGCGCTGGCCAGGGAAAAGCGGCACCACCGCAACGCCGCGCTTTTCCGCCTGCCAACGCAGGGGCAGAAACTCGCTGCGCTGCCAGAACAAGGCTGGAAGCATCAAAAAACGGGGACGGAGCACGGAAACAACCGCTTCCGCGCCCCCCACGTGATCGGCGTCGGGGTGGGTGAGCACGAGAGCATCCAGCTTAGCGCCCCGCCACCAAGCCAAAGCCCCCAGCGCCTCCCGGCTGGCGCGGCCGGCATCCACCAGAAGCCTTCCCTCCCTTCCCGAAACCAACAGCGCCATGCCCTGACGCACCGGCAGCATGGCCACCTGCGGCTTTGAAGGGGGCAGGTAAGCCCGCGCCACCAGGAACGCCGTCATCACCACCACGCCCAGGGCCGCCCCCAGCGCCCCCCGCCAGGGCAAAAGCGCCGCCACGAAGAGCAGCAAGAGAAAAGCCTGCAAGCCCCAGGGGAGCGGAGGAAAAGCCCACAGCACCTTTGCGCCCCAACCCGCCAAAAGCTGGAGGATCAAAGCCCCAAAGCCCACCCCATCCAGGCAAAGCTCGGCCAAAGGAGAAAAAAGCCAGGCCAGGGCCAAAGCCGCTAAGGACAAACCCACCATGACCGTAGCCACAGGCACCGCCAGCAGGTTACAAACCATGCCCAGGGGCGGGAGTATGCCAAAGTGCAGCCCGGAAAGGGGAAGGGAGGCCACCTGCGCCACCGCGGCCACCGAGACAGCTGTCCCAAACCGACCCCCACCAAGAAGATCCTTCAGCTCCGGCAAGAAGCGCACCAGCGCCAGGGCAATGCCCGCCGAAAGCTCAAAGCCCACATCCCACACGAGCCCCGGCTCCACCAGCACCAAAAGCCCCACCACCCCCCAAAAGGTCGGCAAAAGCTCCAAAGGACGCCCCAGCTGCCGGGCAACGAGCAGCAGCACCGCCGCCCCCGCCGCCCGGCGCACCGGCGGCGCCCCTCCCGAAAGCCAGGCAAAACCCACCACCACCGGAATCAAAAGCCAGCGGCGGGTCCTGGGCGAAAGCCCCAAAAGCAAAAAGAGCGTCCAGAAAAGCCCGGCCACCAGACCCACGTGCAAGCCGGAAACCGCCAGCAGGTGACCTAGGCCCGCCTGCCGCAGGGTTTGGGTTTCCTCCTCCAGAAGCTGCTCCCGTCGCCCCAGCACCAAAGCCGCCGCCAGGGTGGCTGCCCGCTGGCGTTGCAGGGAAAAGCCGGCCGTTTCCACAAGACGCCAGCGGGCCTCTTCGCGAAAGGCGTCAACGCCCCCCGGATGGCCCTGCAGCTGCAAAAGCCGCGGGGTTTTGACCCACAGGCTTTGCCTTCTCCCCCGCTGCACCAGCTCCCCGGCCCCCTCCACCCGCGAGCCCGGGGCGGGGAGGTTTTCCGGGGAGGCCGATCCGCCCACGGTGAGGGAAAGCTCCCGTCGCACGTTTTCAGGTCCGGAGGGGCCTTCCACCGTCAAAACCCGAAGGCGGGTGCTCCAGCCGGTTTCCACCGGGCGGAAGCCGTCCCGAACCACCCCGGAAAACCGCACCGGCCGCCTCTCCTCCCTGCCCATGGTTGGCCCGGAAGCAAGGGTTAACGCCCCCGCCAAGCAAACGCCAAGGAAAAACCAGAAAACCAGGCGCCTTGGGGATAAGAGGGCGCAGGAAAAGCTTGCCACTGCACCGAGAGACAAAGCCAGCCAGGCCCAAGGGGGAACCACCTCCAGGGCACCAAAGGCAAAGGCGGAAAGCACCACCCCGGCTCCCCACAGGGAGAGCTCCCAGCCCACCTCAGGTTTTTCGGAAGAGGACCGCCAGCTCCACATGGTGGGTCCCGGCAAAAAGGTCGAAGAGCTTGGCCCAGCGCACCGCAAAACCGGCGTCCACCAGCACCTTGGCGTCGCGGGCAAGGCACGCCGGATCGCAGGAGACGTAAAGCAAGCTGGAAAGCTTAGCGGCAGCCACCGCTTCCCGCACGGCCGGGGAAAGACCCCCGCGGGGTGGGTCCAGGATCACCAGGTCCGCACCCACAAGAGCCCCTTGCCCCACCGCCGCTTCCGCCGGCATCGAAAGCACCCGGGCCTGGGGGAGGTTAGCCCGCGCGGCCCTGGCGGCCCGCGGGGACACTTCCACCACCGTAAGCTCCTGCGCCCCCCCGAACCTCGCAGCTGCGGCCAAAAAGCCTACGCCGGCGTAAAGGTCCACCACCCGGGAAAAGCCTTCCTCCCGCACCAGGGCTTCCACCATGCGCCAAAGCTCGGCCAGCAGGAAGCGGTTGCCCTGCACAAAGGAGCCCACCGGCACGGTGAGCGGCAAAGGAAGCTCTAAGGTGAGCTCCCGCTGCCCCCAACCCCGCCCGCGGATGCCCCAAAAGCCATCCACGCCCGGCAAGCGCGGCAGCTCCCCGGAAAACAAGCCCCGGAAAAGCAAAAGCCGGCGCTCACCCGGCAGATCCTCCAAAAACTCCAGCTCCCCGGCGGGGAGGTTGGCGTTCTTCAGGCTTTCGGCCCATGCCGGAAGGAGCGCCAGCGTGCCCGGGGAAAGCACCCGGCAGCCTTCAAGGCTAGCCACGCGGTGGGAGGAAGGCGCGTAAAACCCCAGCACCTGAGCTTCCGGCGCCCAATGCAAGCGCCCCCGCAGCCGGTAGTGCCAGGGGGAAGGAAAGAAAGTCGCCGCTTCCACCGCCGTCCTCAAAGCTTCCGGTGCCCCCCGCAAGGCCCCCAAAAGCGAGGTCTTGTACGCCTTTTCGCGAAAGCCTGCAGCTACGTGCGCCAAATCGCAGCCACCGCACTCCCCAAAGGCTTTGGGACAGGGGTCAGGCTCCCGCCAGGGGGAAGGGGAAAGAACCTCCAGGGTGCGGGCCTCCACGATGCCCCGGCGCCGTCGCTCCTCGGCCACGGTTACCCTTTCTCCGGGCAGGGCGTTGCTGACGAACCACACCTCGCCGCCCTGCCGGGCCACGCCCCGCCCCCCAAAGGCCAGGGTCTTTATTTCAAGCTCCATGGGGGACCAGCTCCAATCGCGGCAAACCCAGGTGCTCCCGCACCGCCCGCAGGATAGCCACCTGCCACGCCCGGCCGGAGAGCTCGGCACCCGCGGGGAGCTCGGCCTTGAGGCGGGCCTCAAGCTCTTCCCTCTCCTCGGGGGACAACGCCGCCCAGGCTTCTCCCAGCGCTTGCTCCTCCAGCTCGGCCAGCATGTCCGCCAGCACCGCCGCCGGCAGATCCCTTGGCAAAGCCTGGATGGTGGCCAAAAGACCCGAAACCACCTGCACCAGGCGGGGGGAAGCCAACTGCGAGCGTACCTTTTCCAGCTGGTGACAAAGCTCAGCGAGAGCTTCGCCCACATCCCAGGGCTTGGGCCCTTCACCCCCCACCCGGGCTTGGGCCAGGCGCTTGGCGTAGCGCGCCACCGCATGGCGACAGTAGGCCAGGGAGGAAACCGGCCCTTCCCCCCTTTCCCTCTTCTTGGCAAAAACCTCCCCCAGCGCCAGAAGCACCGCGGAAAGGGGGATGCCCTCCTGCCACCACCGCCGCAGGTAAGCGAAGTCCTTGGGGGAAAAAAGAAAGGGAGTGCCGCGCAGGCGGCAGAAGTGATCCTCCACCGCCCGGTAGTAGGCCAGCTCGTCGCTCACTTGCGGTTGGGGCGGTTCTTTTCCCACAGGATTCGCAAGCCCTTGAGGGTGAGGTGGCCATCCACCGCCGCAAAGATGTGGGTGTGCTTGGCCAGCACCGGGGCGAGACCGCCGGTCCCCACCACCCTGGCCCCCGGCACCTCGGCCAGCACCCGCTGGGTGAGCCCCTCCACCAGAGCCACGTAGCCAAACACCAGACCGGCCTGCATGGAGTCCACCGTGGCTTTGCCAATGACGTGGTCCGGGGCTTCCAGCTCCACCCGCGGCAGCTTGGCCGCCCGGGAAAACAGGGCTTCGGCGGAAATCTCCAGACCCGGCGCAATGATTCCACCTAAAAACTCACCCTTTTCGGAAACCACGTCCCAGGTGGTGGCGGTGCCGAAGTCCACCACAATCACGGGCCCGCCGTACTCGGCGTAAGCGGCCACCGCGTTGCACAGCCGGTCTGCCCCCAGCTCCCTAGGGGTTTCCACCCGCAACGGCATGCCCGATTTGATCCCGGGCTCCACAAACAACGGCTTCACGTGCAGGTAGCGGGCAATGGCCTGGGAAAGTGCGGGGTCCAGAGGCGGCACCACCGAGCCCACGATCACCCCTTCCAGATCGTCCAGGCTAATGTGGGCCCAGGCCAGAAGCTGCCGCAGCCACAAACCCAGCTCGTCCACCGTGCGGTTTGCGGCGGTGGTGAGGCGAAAGCTGGAGGTCAGCTCCCCCTCCCGAAAAACCCCAATGGTGGTGTTGGTGTTGCCCACATCCATGGCCAGGAGAACCATCGTGACCCTCCCTTAGGCGATTTCCCCAGAAGCTACCGTAACCACCCGGGAACCGGTTTGCAACAGCAGAAGGCCCTGGGGCGAAAGGTCCAAAAACTCACCCTGCACCACCCCGGCGGGGGTGCGAACCCGCAGGATTTCCCCGCGCCCGTGGATGGTGGCGGAAAGCCACGAGCGCCGCACCTCCTCAGGGTGGGACAGGAGGCTTGGAAACGTGGCGAGGAAAGCATCGAAAAGCGCCAGGCGGGCCTGCTCAACGCTTCCGGCAAACCCCAGCTCGGCCAGGCTCACCGCCTGCCTTGCCTCTCCGGGAAGCAACGGAGCGGCGGTGACGTTGACACCAAAGCCCGTCACCGTCCACGCCCGATCCCCCTGCACCCGGCTGCTGCACAGGATGCCGCCCAGCTTGCGGTGATCCACCTCCAGGTCGTTGGGCCATTTGAGGGCTTTCTCCACCCCCGGGACCAGCTTCTTGACCCCCGCCAAAACCGCCACCCCTGCCGCCAGCGGCAACCAGGGGAGAGCTTCCAGCGGCACCCAGCTGAGAAACGAGGCGTAAACGCCGCCCTGGGGCGACTGCCAGCGCCGCCCTTCTCGGCCCCTTCCCGCCCATTGGCTGTCGGCACAAATGAGGGTGGGCGGCAGAGCCGCTTCGGTATCGGCCAGCCAGGCATCCATGAGGCGCTCGGCCAAAGCGTTGGTGGAGTCCACCTCGGGAAGCCAAACCCAATTGACCCCGGGCCAGCCCCTCACGCCCCTTCCCCGAGGGTTTTGGCCAAAAGCTCCAGCCGGTGGGTGAGCTCACGCTCCCGGGCCCGGGTTTGCTCCACCACTTCCGCCGGCGCCCGGCTTGTAAAACCGGGATCTGCCAGCCGCGCCTTCACCCGGGACAGTTCCTCCTGGGCGGCAGTCAGCTCCTTACCCAACCGCTGCCTCTCCTCAGGACCCAGGGCCCCCTCCGGCAGCACAATGGCAAAGCGCAAAAACCCCACCGCATCCCGCACCGCGCTTGCCGGCACCGGCCCGCCCGCTTCCAGCGCCGAAAGCGAGGCCAGCCGCATGACCTCCTCCCGCAGCTCGGAAAAAGCTTGGGCCACCGCCGGCTCCGGCTCCTCCAGGATCACCGACAGCGGCGAGTTGGGGGGCAGCCCCACCAGATGACGGTAGGAACGCACCGCTTGCACCACCCCTTGCACCGTTCGGAAGAGCTCCCGCTCCCGGGCAAACTGCCAGGCCTCCTGCGGGCGGGGGTAAGCGGCGGTGATGAGCATGCCGGAAAAGCCCAGGTGCGAGGCAATTTCTTCGGTAATGAAGGGCATGATGGGGTGCAGCAGCTTCAACACCGAAAGCAGCACCCCACGAGCCACCGTGCGCACCACCTGCGGGGAGCGCACCTGGGAGGTACCGGTAAGAACGGGCTTGGCCAGCTCCACGTACCAATCGCAAAAGTCGTTCCACACGAACTGGTACAAGCTGCGGCAGGCCTCGTCAAAGCGGAAGCTGTCCAAAGCTTCCCGCACCGCGCCCACGGTTTCGGTGAGCTCCGCCAAAATCCAGCGTTCGGGCAAGGCCAGGGCGGCGGTGTCCAGGCTTTCCAGCTCCCCCTCGTCGCCGGCCAGGTTCATCTGCACAAAGCGCGCCGCGTTCCAGAGCTTGGTGGCAAAGGCCCGGTAACCTTCCATACGCCGCGCGTCCAGCGGCAGGTCCCGACCGGGAGAAGCCAAAGCGGCCAGCGTGAAGCGCACGGCGTCGGCCCCGTAGGTGTGCACCAGGTCCAAGGGGTCCATGACGTTGCCCTTGGTCTTGGACATCTTTTGCCCCTGCGCATCCCGCACCAGCCCCGTGAGGTGCACCTGGTAAAACGGCGGCTGGCCGCGGAAGTGGTACCCCATCATGATCATGCGGGCCACCCAGAAGAAGAGAATGTCGAAACCCGTGATCAAGAGCTGGGTGGGGTAAAAAGCCTTGAGGTCTTCGGTTTCCTCGGGCCATCCCAGGGTGGAAAGCGGCCAAAGTGCTGAAGAAAACCAGGTATCCAGCACGTCCGGGTCCTGCTCCACAGGAGCACCGCACTGGGGGCAAGCTTCTGGGGCCGTTTCCGCCACCGTAGTGTGCCCCTGCAGGCAGTAGTAAGCGGGGATGCGGTGCCCCCAGCAGAGCTGGCGGGAAATGCACCAATCCAGAATGTTGGTGAGCCAGTTTTCGTAGGTGGCCACCCAGAACTCAGGGTGGATGCGCACTTCGCCCTTGCGCACCGCAGAAAGCGCCACCTCGGCCAGCGGTTTGGTCTTTACGAACCACTGCTCGGAAAGGTAGGGCTCCAGGATGGTGTCGCAGCGTTGACAATGCCCTACCGCGTGACGGTGGGCCTTTTCCCCCCGGCGCAACCCCAGCTCCGCCAGCGCTTCCAGCACCGCCTTGCGGGCGGTAAAGCGGTCCAGGCCGGCAAAGCGGCCGCCGTTTTCGTTGATCCTGCCGTCCTCGGTGAGGATGTTGATCTTGGGCAGGTTGTGCCGCTCGCCGGTGGCAAAGTCGTTGGGGTCGTGGGCGGGGGTGACCTTCACCGCACCGGTGCCAAAGCTGGGGTCCACCAGCTCGGCATCGGCAATGATGGGGATCCGCCGGTCCACGAAAGGATGGCGGATGAAGCGGCCAATGAGGTGCTTGTAGCGCTCGTCTTCGGGGTGCACGGCCACCGCCGTGTCGCCCAGCATGGTCTCGGGACGGGTGGTGGAAACCACGATTTCCCCACCCCCCTCCACGGGGTAAGCAAAATCCCACAGGCCGCCGTTGATTTCCTTGTGCACCACCTCCAAATCGGAAAGGGCGGTAAGGCAGCGCGGGCACCAGTTGATGAGCCGGTGGGCCCGGTAAATCAGGCCTTCCTGGTACAGCCGCACAAAGGCGTGGATGACCGCCCGGGAAAGCATGGGATCCAGGGTGAACCGCTCCCGGGTCCAATCGCAGGAAGCGCCCAGGGCTTTGGCTTGGCTGGAGATGTTGGTGGCGTACTGCTGCTTCCACGCCCACATGCGCTCCAGGAACTTTTCCCGCCCCAGGTCGTGGCGGGTGAGACCCTCCTTGGCCAGCTCCCGCTCCACCATCACCTGGGTGGCAATGCCCGCATGGTCGGTGCCGGGAAGCCAGAGGGCGTTGTAGCCGTCCATGCGCTTGTAGCGGATCATGATGTCCTGCAGCGTGAACTGCAGGGCGTGGCCAATGTGCAGCTTCCCCGTGACGTTGGGGGGCGGAATGAGAATTACAAACGGCGGTTTCTGGGAGGGCAGCTCCGGGGTAAACGCCCCGGACGCCTCCCAGCGGGCGTACCATTTCCCTTCGAATTGCGACGGTTCAAAGCGGGTGGGGAGTGTCTCTCGCAACTGGCACCTCCTCGCCAGGTGAAGAGAAAGTCTAACACCAGCAAAGGGAAGCTAAAAGAAAAGCGAGGTAAACGGCCCGTTTTCCGGCAGTTCCCGCAGCTTGTCAAAGCACGCCTGCACCTCCGCCAGGGGCACCTCCACCCCCAAAACCACGCCCCCCAACCGGGGCAAGACCCACCGGAGTGCCCCGGAAGCGCGCTTTTTATCCCGGCCCAGGTACTCGACCACCTGCTCCCAGCTCACCGGGATGGGCGGCAGCGGCGCCATGACCCCCAGCCGGGAAGCCCAGCGGGCCGCTTCCACGGAAGCCAGAAGCCCCCGGCGCTGGGCAAGCAACAACACCAAAAGCAGCCCCCAGGCCACCGCCTCCCCGTGGAGGAAATAGCCGTACCCGGTGGCCGCTTCCAGCGCGTGGGCCAGCGTGTGCCCGAGGTTGAGGGCAGCCCGCGTTCCCTGCTCCCGCTCGTCCAGCGACACCACCTCGCTTTTGACCTTCATGGCGGTGGCCAAAAGCGCGCTCACCGCCAAGAAATCCCCATCCGCCAATCGCCTTCCCTGCTCTTCCCACAGGTGCTCAAGCGACGATGGGGCAATCATGGCTGCCTTGATCACCTCACCCAGCCCTGCCCGCAGCTGCCGCTCGGGCAAGCTTGCCAGCGTCAGGGGATCGGCGATCACCATGCGCGGCTGCCAAAAGGTCCCCACCAGGTTTTTCCCCTCGGGGAGGTCAATGCCGGTCTTACCGCCAATGGCCGCGTCCACCATCCCCACCAGGGTGGTGGGCACCGCCACCCAGCGAATCCCCCGCATGTAAACCGAGGCGGCAAAGCCGGCCACATCGGTGACCACCCCGCCCCCCACCGCCACCAGCAGGTCCCCCCGCTCTGCCCCGTGCCCAAGCAAAAACCGCACCACCGCCTCAACGCTTGCCCAGGTCTTGGCCTGTTCCCCGGGAACCAGCGCCAGAAACGGAGCGGAAAGCTTCCTGGCCACCTCCTCGCCGTAAAGGGGGGCCACGTTTTCATCGCTGACCACAAAAGCCCGGCCCCGCTCCAGCTCCTTGGCCAGCAGGGAAACCACATCCCCAAGGGCCCCCTCCTGCACCACCAGTTCCACCGCACCTTGGCTGGTTTGAAGGCTCCACCGCACCGCTCGTCTCTCCTCCCCGGCATGATACCTGCCTTTTCCTGACTGCGGCTTCTCGCAGCAGCGAATTTGACCCTCACGGCGAAAGCCCTTAAAGTAGCGGCGCCGGTGGCGGGTGGAAGGGCCCGGAAACACCGGAACGCACATGAGCGAATCACGCTGGACATTGGTGGACGGCTCGAGGCTTATCACCGAAAGCTTGGCGCAGGCCGGTGCCGATGCGTTTGTGGGCTACCCCATCACCCCGGCGAGCTGGATTTACCAGTACGCTTCCAAGCGCTTCCCCGTAGCCCTGGCGGCCCCCGATGAGATCACCACTTTGCAGTGGATGAGCGGGCTTTCCGCCGCCGGGCACCTGCCGGTGACCTCCACCTCTTTCCCGGGGCTGGCGCTCATGGTGGAGTCCATCAACATGGCTTACATGATGGAGCTCCCCATGGTCATCGTGCTGGTGCAGCGCCTGGGCCCGGCCACCGGCACGGCCACCGCCGGGGCGCAGGGGGACGTACAGCTGGTGGCGTCGCTGATTTCCGGCGGCTACCCCCTGCCGGTGTTTTGCATTTCCGACTTTGCCGACTGCTGGAGCTTGCCACCCCGAGCCCTGCAAACCGCGGTGGATGCCCGCACGCCGGTGATTCTCCTGACCTCCAAGGAAATGGTCATGACCCAGCGGGATTTGGACCTGGCTACGCTGCCGCCGGTGAAGCCGGTGGAGCGGGCTTTTTACAACGGAAACGAGCCGTACCAGCCCTACGCGCCCTCTCCCGACGTCCCGGTCCCCCCTTTTCTGCCGGTGGGGCAAGGGCAGCATCAGGTCCGCCTCACCGCCTCCACCCACGACTGCCGGGGCATCATCCAGCACACCTCCCCGGAAGCCATGGCCAACACCCGGCGGTTGCAAGGTAAGGTCGAATCTCTTACCCCTGCGCTTTTCGAGCTGGACGAGCAGGAAGGGGCGGAAACGCTGGTGGTGGCTTACGACATCACCGCCGAAGCCGCCCGGGATGCGGTGGAGACCTTGCGCCGGGAGGGCATCCCGGTGTCGCTCTTTGTGCCCAAAACCCTGTGGCCCACTCCACCTGAGTACTACGCCATCTTTGGCCGCTACCGCAAGCTGGTGTTTGCCGAGGAAAACCTCCAGGGTCAATGGGCCCGCTTGCTCTTCGGTCAGCACCTTGCACCCCATGTGCGCACGGTGACCTCGGTGGGCGCCATGATCCCACCCACCGCCATTGCCCAGGAGGTGGCGGCATGAGCACCATGCTCCTTTCCGACAAGCTCCCCTACTGCCCCGGCTGCACCCATCACCACGTCACCAGGCAAACCAGCAAGGCTTTAGAAAAGCTGGGCCTGGCCCCCCAGGATGTGGTGCTGGTGACCGATATCGGTTGCCACGGCATTGCCGATGCGGTGTTTGCCACCCACACCGTGCACGGCTTGCACGGGCGTTCCACCGCCATTGCCGCCGGCATTGCCATGGCTTTGCCTGCGGGCAAGAAGGTGGTGGTGTTCATCGGTGACGGCGGCGCCACCATTGGCCTCCAGCACATCCTGGAGGCCGCCCGCATGAACGTCCCCCTCACCGTGGTGGTGCACAACAACTTCCTTTACGGAATGACCGGCGGCCAACCCTCGGGGCTCACCCCACCGGAGTTCAAAACCGTAGTGGCACCCGAGGGAACGCACCTCCCTCACCACAACCTCTGCGAGCTGGTGCACGATGCAGGTGCCGTCTTTGCCGCCAGGGTGGTGGGGCTAGGGGATTTTTCCGGCACCCTGGCCGAAGCCTTTGCCCAGGACGGTTTTTCCCTGGTGGAGGTGCTGGAGATGTGCACCTCCTACACCCCCAAGTTCAACCCCGATTTCAAGCTGCGGCAAGCTGCCGAAGCGGCGGGGTACGCCCTGGGAAGCTGGACCAACCCACCCCGTCCCCCTTTCCGCCTGCAGTTTGGGGCGCAGAAACCATCGCTTTTGTCCCAGCTCAAGCTGGTGACCCGAAAGCAGCAGGCTAGGCTGCCGCACAGGTTGGGCATCGTGCTGGCCGGTTCTGCCGGGGAGGGCGTGCAGTACGCCGCCGAAAGCTTGGCCCGGGCCGCCGTTGCCGGAGGGCTCCACGCCACCAAAAAGGGCAGCTACCCGGTGACCGTGGGCGTGGGCTTTTCCGCCGCGGAAATCCTGCTTTCCCCCGAGCCCATCCGCTACCACGGCATTGGTGAACCGGACTTCCTGGTGATCACCTCGGAAGACGGTCTCCACTGGGCGAGGCCGAAGCTTCTGGCCATGCGACACGGTCGGGTATTTGTGGACGCTTCCCTGCCCAAGCCAGAAGCTTCAGTGCCGGTGGAGGTGCGGGACTTCCGCACCCCCTTTGGTGCCAAAAACGCCGCGCTTTTGGCTTTAGCCACGGTGGCGCGGGAGGAAGCTCTGCTGCCGGAAGCGCTCATTGCCGCCTTTGACCCGCAAGCCAAGGCTGCCGCCCCCGTCAGCTAGCAGGGAAGCATTTGACTTGGACGATTGAGCCACTTCAGGGAAGCACCTGAAACCGCACCTTCCCCACCAGCTGCCCCTCTGCGGTCCACACCTCCACCCGGTAGTGGCCGGGGCCCAACTTGAGCCGCTGCAGGTTCAGCACGTCCCAAACCCGAAAGCCCCTGGCATGGGCCATAACCTCCACCGCCCGGGAGCTGCGCAGCGTCCGCCCATCCCCCAGCCAGCGCACCACCAAGCTGGTGGGCAAAGGCACCGGCGAAAACACCGTGGCGACCGCGTAAAGCTTGCCAGATGCAAGCTCGGCTGCGGGAATTTCCCGCTCAAACTCCTGCCCTGCCCGCAAGGTGCGAGGGTCCAGTTGGGTGGTGAAGCGCAGCTTGGCCAAACGCAAAGGCACCGGCGGGATCAGGGGCCGCGCCAGGCGCACCAGGCCCAGCATTAACACCAGAATCAACAAAACCGCGCCGAGCTTGCGCCCCTCCCGCAGCTCGGAAAAGCGCAGGGCCAAAGGCAGCGCCGCCAAAAAAGCCAGCAACGCTGCCAAATAAAGGCCGTGGTGGGTTCGCACCCGCGCCAACAGCGGGAAGAAAAAGATCAAAGCAGAAAACGTGACAATCACAAAAAAGCCCAGGGCAAAGGTGCGGGAAGTGCGCAGCGCGCGATCAAACGGAATATCAAAGCAGGAAAAAACTGCCAGCCCCGCCAAAAGCAGCACGTAAAGGGCGTTCCAGGAGGGAAAGCTGGTGGAGTAAAAGTAAAACGGCAAAAGGAAAAACAGCGTCTCCTGGTACATGATGCGGGTGAGATAAGAAACGAAGCCCTGGGCAAAGCGAAAACCGGGAGCTGAACTCGCCTGCGCAAACCGGGAAAAGAAAAGCGTCGAGGCCCACGTGAGCGCCAGAAACAGCACCACCCAGCGGATGTAGCCATAGCGGTTGTGGGCCAGCACCAGCACCACCACCCCCGTAAACAACGCCCAAATCGAGTGGAGCGTCCAGAAAAGCCGGGCGTAGCGCTGGTGGAGCAAGGTCAGCCGCTCGGTGATCCTGGTTTTCAGCGCCAAAAGACGTTCCCTTGCCACCACCGGTTGCCATTGTACTCAATCGTAAAGGCTCTAACGGGGCGTTCAAAAGGGCCTTCCTTCTCCGGTGTGGTTTACACTCCGCCCATGGAGAACGAAGCTGCCACCTGGTGTGAGGTTTCCGGGGCACATTTGGCCCACAACGTGAGGTTGTTCCGTCGGTTGCTGCAACCTGGCACGGGTCTGGCGGCGGTGGTAAAGGCCAACGCCTACGGGCACGGGGTGGCGCAGGTGGTGCCGGTTCTGGAAGAGGTGGGCGTGGAAATGTACGCCGTGCACTCGCTGGCCGAAGCCCGGCAGGTACAGAGCTGCGGGGCCACCAGGCCGATCCTCATCATGGGCTACGTCACCCCCGGGCAGATCGCGCAAATGACCGAACCCACCATGCACGTGCTGCTCTCGTCCCGGCAGGTGCTTCAAAGCCTTGCCGCCCGCAGTGCGGAGCTGGGGGTTTCCTGGCCGGTGCACATCAAGGTGGACACCGGCACCCACCGCCAGGGCGTTCCCCCGGAAGAAGCTGCGGACCTTGCCCGCCAGGCCAAAGAAGCGGGGCTTTCGGTGGTGGGGGTGGCCACGCACTTTGCCAACATCGAGGACACCACTGACCACAGCTACGCCTTTGAGCAGCTGCGCCGCTTCCGGCAAGCCCTGCAACGGGTGGAGCGGGTTACCGGTCAGCTGCCCTACGTCCACGCCGCTTGCTCAGCGGCGGCGCTCTTGTTTCGGGAAACCGACTTTTCCATGGTGCGCTTGGGGATTTCCCTTTACGGCCATTGGCCTTCCCGGGAAACCTACCTGTCGTGGCTATTGGCCCACGGCCGCGACGGGATTGCTTTGAAACCCGCGCTTTCCTGGCGGACCCGCATCGGCCAGATCAAAACCGTGGGGGCCCGGGAACCCATCGGTTACGGGCTTTCCTACCGCACCACCCGCACCACCCAGCTGGCGGTGCTTCCCGTGGGTTACGCCGAAGGCTATCCCCGGGCCCTTTCCAACCGCGCTTCGGTGTTGGTGCGGGGACGCCGGGCTCCGGTTTTGGGCCGGGTGTGCATGAACATCACCATGGTGGACGTCACCGATATTCCGGAAGCCGAGGAGGGCGACATCGCCACGCTCATCGGCAGCGACGGCGAGGAGCGGGTGAGCGCCGAGGAGCTGGCGGAGCTTTCCGGCACCATCAACTACGAAATCCTCGCCCGCCTTTCCCCGGCTTTACCCAGGCTGCTGACCCACTGGCCCGAACAAGGCCAGGCTAGCATCTAAGGCTGGAGCGCCTGGGCGAGATCGGCGGGAAAGGCCGTGGGCCTGCCGTCCTTTTGGCCTACCAGCACGTGGTGGGTCTCCCCTTCCGCCAGCAGCTGGCCACTTTCGTCCTTCACCCGGTAGGAGAAAACCACCCCACGGCTTTTGAGGCTTGCCACCGCCACTTCCACGGTGATCAGCTGGTCGTAGCGGGCGGGTTTAAGGTAACGGCAGCGAACCTCGGTCACCACCAGAAAAAACCCCCGCTGCTCCCAGGAAGCGTAGGGCACCCCCCGGGCGCGGGCCAGCTCCGAGCGGGCCAGCTCAAACCACACCGGGTACACCGCATGGTGGGCCACACCCATTTGGTCGGTTTCAGCGTAGCGAACGCGCAGGGTAACCGCGAAAGATTTCACAAGCTAATTGTACCGGCAATGTGCCGGCCTGTGCTAGCATCGCAAAGCATGGAGCTCGCCTTTCCGCTGGCTTCGCTCATAGCCAACCAAGAGGTTTCAGGGCCTTCGACCGTGACAACGGTGAACCCCACCACCGAGGAGGTGCTGGCGGAGGTCAGCGCCCTCGATGCCCAGGGGGCCCGGCAAGCGGTGGAAGCTGCCAGCCGGGCGTTTTCCAGCTGGTCGCAAACTTCCCTCGCCCAGCGCCAGCGGCTTTTGGCCTCGTGGCTTTCGGTGCTGTTGGAGCAAAGCGAAGAGCTGGCCCGTTTGGTGGCTTTGGAGGCCGGCAAGCCTCTGACCGAAGCGCTTTTGGTAGACATCTTCCCGGCGTGCGAGGCGCTTTCCTATCTTGCCCGCCATTTGCCGGCGCTGTTGCAGCCCCGCCCCACCCCTCCGGAGCAAATCCTCTTTGCCCATTGGCGGGCGGCCTACCGCTTCGAGCCGCTGGGGGTGGTGGCGGTGATCACGCCCTGGAACTACCCCGTGGCCATTCCGGTGGTGGAAATTGCCCAAGCCGTGGCCTGCGGCAACACCGTGGTTTTCAAGCCAGCCACCGCCACCGTGCTGGTGGGCCTGGCGCTGGCCGATACCCTGCGCAAGGCTGGTTTTCCCCCCGGGGTGGTGAACACCGTGGTGCTCCGGGGGGCCGATACGACCGCGCTGTTGGACGACCCCCGGGTGGCCAAGGTGCTATTCACCGGTTCGGTGGAGGTGGGCAAGCAGGTGGCGCAGCGGGCCGCAAGCCGCCTCTGTCCAGTGCAGCTGGAGCTGGGGGGAAAGGACGCGGCGGTGGTAGCGGCGGACGCCGATCTCGAACACACGGCCCAGGGCCTGGTGTGGGGAGCCATGCAGAATTCCGGGCAAACCTGCGCCTCCATCGAGCGCGTGTATGTGGAAAAACCGCTTTTCGAGCCTTTGGTGGCGCGGGTTGTGGAGCTGGTTAACGCCCTCAAGGTGGGGGATCCCCTGTGGCCGGACACCGACATGGGCCCCATGACCACCCTGGAGCAGCGCCAGGTGGTGGCTTCCCACGTCCAACAAGCCGTGGAGCAGGGCGCCAAGGCCCTCACCGGAGGCTTCGTACCCCCCGGCAAGGGCTACTTTTACCCACCCACGGTGTTGGTGGACGTCACCGACGACATGGCGGTGATGCGTGAGGAAACCTTCGGTCCGGTGCTGCCCATCATGCCGGTGGATTCCCTGGACGAGGGCATTGCCCGCGCCAACGCTTCCCGCTTTGGCCTCACCGCTTCCGGCTGGACGCGGTCGCGGAAGAAGGCTGCCCGCCTCATGCGGGAGCTGGCCGCGGGCGTGGTGACCATCAACGAGCACGTGGCCAGCTTTGCCGAGCCCACGGCTTCCTGGGGTGGCATCAGGGATTCCGGCATTGGCCGATCCCACGGCTTTTTCGGGCTTTTGGAGCTGGTGAACATCAAGTACGTGGCCGAAAGCTACCCCAAGGGCGCCTCCCCCTGGTACTACCCTTACGACGAGGACAAGCGTGCGTTCTTAAAAGCTGCGCTTCCCGCCCTTTACGCCCACGGCCGGGTGAAGCTTTCGGCGCTTCGCACCTTGGCGCGCACCCAGACCTTTTGGGCGCGGGTGCGCAAGACCTCCCTTTTGGCCCACTGGCCTAAGCTCTTCCGATGATGGAAAGCCCTTCCCATGCTTCCGTGCGACGCGTGCTGGTTCCTGAAAAGCTCGCCCGTACCCTGGTGAGCGACTTCGGCATTGCTTCCGAAGCTCTGGTGCCCTGGTTCGGCGATCTTCCGAACGGTGAGCTGATCGCCGCTTCCTCCGCCGCCGTGCTCTGGCACCGGGACCCGGCCCGCCTCTGCCACCACCTCCTCCAGCACAAGCCCCGCTGGGAGTGGATGCACTCCCTGTGGACCGGCATCGAGCACCTGCCGGTGAAGGAACTGCATCGAGCGGTAAGGGTCCTCACCACCGGAAAGGGCACCGGCGCCATTCCCCTGGCCGAGTGGGTGCTTTTGGCCCTGCTGTGGCACGCCAAGCGCGTGGCCGAGCATGAAGCTGCCTTCCGCCAGGGGCTCTGGGAAACCCTGGAGCTGGCCGAGCTGCAGCAGGCCACGGTGGTGCTTCTGGGGTTGGGGGCGGTGGGCAGGCAGGTGGCAAAGCTGCTGCGCGCCTGCGGGGCCCGGGTGGTGGGTGTGGCCCGCAGCCCCCGGAAGGTAGCCGGTTGCACCGAGGTTGTCCCCCTTGAGCAGCTGCCGGTGGTGTGCCACCAGGCCCAAGCCCTGGTGCTGGTGCTTCCCGGAACCCCGGCCACCAACAGCATGGTCAACGCTCAAGTCCTCGCTGCTCTTCCGGACGGGGCGCTGGTGGTGAACATCGGGCGGGCCGCGGTGGTGGAGGAGCAGGCTCTCTTTTCGGAGGTGGCCTCCGGTCGGCTTTGGGCGGCGCTGGACGTGTGGTGGCAGGAGCCGCTGCCGGCGGAAAGCCCCTGGCGCACCGTTAAGAACCTGCTGCCTTCCCCTCACGGGGCGTATCGAACGCGGCCCTTCACCCAGCGCCACGCCCAGCGGGTGGCCGAAAACGTAAAGGCCTACCTGGCGGGGCGCCCGCTCCAGGCGCGGGTGACCCCAAGGGAGTGGCAGGAAATCCTGGGCTTTGGAGCATAAGCGAGCTATGGATCGCAACCCCTTGGACCCTTTGCTCATTCACCCCGAAGAACGGGGGCTGGTCACCGACCTTTACCAGCTCACCATGTGGGCCGCCTACCGCCGCCACCGCCAAGGCGTTCGCGGGGTTTTTGAGCTCTGGTTTCGCGAGCTTCCACCCCAGCGCGGGTTTTTAATCTTCGCCGGTTTAGCTCCAGCGCTGGGCTTCCTGCAGGGCTTGCGGTTTACCCCCGAGCAGGTGCGGGCCTTGCGGGAGCTCCCCGCGTTTTCCGGGTTGGACGAGGGCTTCTTCCGCTCCCTGGAGGAGTTCCGGTTTTCCTGCGACGTGTGGGCCATGCCGGAGGGGACGCCGGTTTTTGCTGGAGAGCCGGTGCTGCGGGTGGAGGGCCCCATCGAGCAAGCGCAGCTGGTGGAAACCTACCTTCTGGCCGCGGTTTCCTTTTCCACCCTGGTGGCTTCCAAAGCCGCCCGCGTGCGGCTGGCCGCCGGCGAGGCCCGGGTGGTGGACTTTGGCTCCCGCCGCGCCCACGGCCCACTGGCAGCGTGCTGGGCGGCGCGCTCGGCCTTCTTGGCCGGGCTGGACGGCACCTCCAACGTTTGGGCGGCCCTGCGCCTGGGCATTCCCGAATCCGGCACCATGGCCCACTCCTTCGTGCTTTCCTTTGCCGATGAGCTTTCGGCCTTCCGGGCCTTTGCCGAGACCTTCCCCGAGCGCACCTTCCTTTTGGTGGACACCTTCGACACCCTGGCCGCGGTGGAGCGGGCAGCGGCCGATCGGAAGCTGCGGTTCTTGGGGGTACGCTTGGACTCCGGGGACCTCCTGGCGCTTTCCCGGGCGGTGCGGGCCATCCTCGATCAACACGGGCGCCGGGAGGTGAAGATCGTGGCTTCCGGCGATTTGGATGAGTACCGGATTTGGCAGCTGCGCCAGGCCGGGGCGCCCATTGACGCCTTTGGGGTGGGGACCCGCATGGTGACCTCCGAGGATGCGCCGGCCCTGCAAGCGGTGTACAAGCTAGTGGCGGTGCAGGAGCCCCACGGCCCCCGGCGGGCGGTGGCCAAGTCCTCCGCCGGGAAGGAAACCCTCCCGGGGGCCAAGCAGGTGTACCGGGAAAGCGATGCCAGCGGGCTTTTCCTTCGGGATCTGGTGCTTCCCGTTGAGGCCAAACCGCCCCAGGGGTTTTTTCAGCCGCTGTTGCTGCCGGTCATGCGCGGCGGGCGGGTGGTTTCTCCCCTGCCGGAGCTTGCCGAGATCCGGCGTTACGTTCACGAGCAGCTCTCCCGTCTGCCGGAAGGTGTCAAGAGCCTGGAAAAGCCCGAGGCTTTCCCGGTGGTTTTTGGCTTTGGTGAAAAGCCCCAGGCCACCAACCCCGAGGCGGGTGGCCGAAGGAGGTGAGGGGCATGGCTTGGGAGCTGGTGATCCTGGACTCGGGTGCCCGCGTTCCCCTGGAGGTGGGCAAGGAGTACGTGGTGGGCTCCGCCTCCGCCGCCCACGTGAAGCTCTGCGCCCGGGATGTATCGGGCTCTCACGCCATCATCACGGTTTACCCAACCTTTGTCCGGGTGGTGGACCTGGGCAGCAAGAACGGCACCTTTCACAAGGGAAAACGGGTGCCGGTGGCGGAGGTGGCCAACGGTGACACCGTGGCCTTTTCCTCGGTGAAGGTGCAGTTCTTGCAGACCGGCACCGAAACTGGCCCCCCGCCGCCCCGGGCTTTTGTGGAAAAGGAAGCCTCCCACACCGGCGAGTACCCGGTGGCTGCGGTAGACAGCGACCTGCCTGCGCTTCTGGAAAGCTGGGATACCGCCCCCGAGCAAGCTTGCTCCGCGCTTCTTTCCTGGCTGGTGCGGTCACGCCGGTTGGCGGCGGCCGCGCTTTTGCAAACCCACGGAGAGGACGTGGTGGTCCTGGCGGCCCAGGGCCTGCTGCCCACCGGCCTGGCCGGCTCCAAGCTTTCCCCCGTTCTCCGGCGGCGTAGTCAGGAGCTGCGGGAGGTGCTGGAGGTCCCGGAATCCACCCCCCCGGCCTTCCTCTGCCCCGTGGGGCAGGATCGCAGTTTGCTTTTGGTGGTGGGCACCACCAAACCAAGCTCCCGGGAGCTTTCGCTTTTAGGGCGGCTGGCGCGCCTGGCCTGCCGTCTGGCGGGCCTTTAATCCTCCCCACGGCTTTCCGCAAGCCCCACCTGCCGCAGCCGGTACAGGAGGGCTTGCCGGGAAAGACCGGCGATCTTAGCGGCGCGGGTGCGGTTGCCACCGGTGTGCCGCAGCAAGTGCTGGAAGTACTCGCGGTAAAAGGCCCTTTCGGCCTCCTCGAGCGGGGGAATTGCCTGCTCATCCCGGCCGGCAGGAGCGGCCCACAATTCTCGGGGTAAATGCTCGGCCGCCAAGGCCGCCCCGCGCGGGCAGCGAAGCAGCGCCTGCACCACCACCGCTTCCAGCTCCCGCACGTTCCCGGGCCAAGGGTACGCCTGCAAGCGGGCCATGAAATCCGGAGCCAGGGTGACGGGACCCAGGCCAAACTGCGAGGCGTAGTGGGCCACCAGCTCCCCCACCAACGCGGGAATGTCCTGCGGCCGCTCCCGAAGTGGGGGCACCTTAAGGGTCACCGTGGCCAGGCGGTCAAAGAGGTCACGGCGGAACTGACCCAGCGCCACCGCTTGTTTCAAATCGCGGTTGGTGGCCGCCACAAAACGCACGTCCACCTTCCGCGCCCGCGTGCCTCCCACCCGCCGCACCTCCCTTTCCTGCAGAACCCGCAAAAGCTTGGCCTGCATGGAGGCCGGCAGCTCCCCAATTTCATCCAGAAACAACGTGCCGCCTTCAGCTTGCTCCACCAAACCCGGACGGTCCCGATCGGCACCGGTAAAGGCACCCCGAACCACGCCGAAGAGCTCGGCCTCCAGCAGGCTTTCCGGCAAACCGGCGCAGTTGACCGGCACAAACTCCCCGCTGCGGCCGGAAAGTCGGTGCAGGGCACGGGCCACCCGCTCTTTACCCGTACCCGGCTCACCCAGGATGAGCACGGTGATGGGCAGCGGGGCGTAGCGGGCTATGTCCTCCCGGAGCGAAACGATTTGGGGGCTTGCCCCGGTCAAGCCCAAAGGGTCGGCCGAAGAAGGCGGAAGAGCCGGAAGCGGGGCTCGCTGCAGGGTCAGGCGCAGCACGGCCAAAACCTCATCGTCCACCGCACCTGAAAGCTTCACCTCGAAAGGCCCAAAGTGCTCGCTTTTGCCGTCGCGGGTGGAGCCGATCCGCAAGAGCTCCTGACCCTGGCCGATGACCTTAAGCCCGGAAAGCCCCAGCATCGGCACCAGCGTTTGCCACTCCGGGGCCTTCCAGCTTTCCGCCCCGCGCTCCCCAAGCCGCGCCACCAGCTGCAGGATTTCCGGCCAATCCCTCCCCCACTGCTTTTCCAGTAGAAAAACCCAGCGCTCCAGCCCAAAGGCCCGAAGTTGCGCTTTGAGCCGCGGCAAAAGCTCTTTGAGGAGAGCGGGCAGCTCCACCCCCCAGGCCGGGGAAAGCAGCAAGGCCCGGGCCAGGCCTAAGGCGTTTTCCGGCCTTTCCGCGGCTAACGCTTTTTTGGCCTCCGCCTGTGCCTGGGAAAGTGAACTCTTTGCTAAAGCCAAAAGCCGGGCAGCCAGGGCCAGCCCCCAGCGGTTGGGAAGCTCGTCAGCGGGGAGCAAACCTTGCCGGCTTTCCCACAGCGCCAAAAGCAGGCGGCGTTCCGAGACCTCAGCCCGTTGGCTTGCCTCCCAGGCTTCACTCAGGTCCCCCAGGGCCAGGGCCAAATGGGCCTTGATCACCGCCAGCCCCTGCTGGACGTTGTGGTTTTCCGGCAAGCCTGCCACCAGTGCCTCCAGCTGAGCCGCTATTTCAGAGGCCTTTTCGAAGTGCCCCTGGGCCAGGAAGCTGCGGGCCCACTCCACCAGGAAAAAGGCCCGGTCCACGGGGGTGGCATGGCTCTCGTCAAAGGCCGCCGCCAGGAGCTTTTGGGCCTTTTCCCACTGCAAACGATCGTTGGCCAGCACCGCCCGGTTAAAGCTCACCAGCCTGCTGGCCCGGCGGGAGCCCGCCAGGGAAAGCCAAAACTCGGCAGCGGCATAAAACTTTTCCGCCTGCACCGGCTTGTCCAACAGCATGGCCACCGCTCCGGCATCGGCCAAAAGCTCACCAAACCGCAAGGGGTTTCGCCCGGAAGCCCCTTGCAACGCCTGCCGGAAGTTCCTTTCGGCGGCCGGGGTGTCCCCCCGGTGCATGGCCTGGATCCCCAGCAGGTGGTACAAGCGTTGGCGACCCAGCGCGCCCAGCCTGGGACTATGCGCGAGCCTCTCCAGGGAACCTTCCCCCACAAGGTAGGCGGCTTCCGCCAGAAGCTCGGACTGGAGGTCCGGAAGGGCAAGCACGGTTCGCCCCAGCTCCCGGGCCCGCTGGTGGTCCCCCTGCTGTTCGGCCAGCCAGGCCGCAAGGAGCAGCGCCCGCGCCGAAAGTCTCGGTGGCAACTTCCCTTCCGTCAGGGAAGAAAAGGCCCTTTGTGCTTTGAAAAGCGTGTTCTTGTCTCCGCACGCCAGCGCCCACCACACCTGGAAAAGCGGCCCGTAAGGGGCAGGGCAGGAATCAAGCCAGGGCTCCGCGTAGGAAAGCCAGCCGCTGGTAAGCGCCGCTTCCACCAGTGGGACCCGCAGCTCCGGGACCACCGCAGCTAGCGGCGCAAGCCCAAGGATGAGCTCGCCTTTTGCCTGGTTCAACACCTCTTCGCACCAGGCAACGAGCTGAGCCGCCGAACCCCCGCGCGCAGCCTCCAAAGCCCACCGCAACGGCCCTTCCGGAAAGTGCTGGCGCCACCGCTCCAGCTCCCCGGGGTTGACGCCCTGGCTTTGGCTTGCAAACCACCGGCCAAAGCGATGCACCACCAACTGCAGCCGCCGCAGCTCCTCCAGGGCCTCACGTCCACCGGCCACCACCGCCGCTTCCTCCGCGCTCAAACCCAGCCCGGAGCGCTCCAAAACCGAGGCTAGCTTCTCCGCCGGGTAGGAAAGCCAGCGGCGCCCCTCCCCACGGCGATCCTCCCCCAAGCCCCAAGCGGAAGCTACCGCGTGGGTGAGGGAAAGGCCCACGGTGATGCTGTCCCCGCTGCTGGCTCCGGCCAGAAAGCCAGCCGCCCGCTCCTCTTCCCCCACCGGTAGCAAACACCACCAGGGCTCTTTTTCCGCCAAGGGCAACGCCGCCACCCCAGGCAGCGCGGTGGTGGTGATCACCACGCCCCCGTGGTCGGCCATTAGCGCTTGGGCTTGCCGTGGTGCCAGGTCCTCCTCGGTAAAGCTGCCGGCCGTTACCCCGGCAAAGCGGGAAAGCCTCTCCGCAAGGTAGGGATCATCGAGAAAAAACAGCCCCCCTTCCTCGGGGAGGACGAAGCGGCGGGCCCAGAGGAAGCGCCCCCACCCCAGAGGGTGATCCAGGCTCTTGCCGGCCCTGTCCTTGCCCACCAGCTCCTGCAGAAACACCTTGGGAAAGGCCCAGGGGTCTTCGCTTTCGGCTTGCTCGCCCCAAAAACCGCGAAGCTCCGGCAAAAGCTGGGCAAGGAAAGGGAAAAGCAAAAGCCACGGCAGGCGCTCGCCCCTTCTCCCCAACGCCAGGGCCCGGGACAGGCGGGGATCATCCAGCGTCCAGCGGGGAAAAGCCGAAAGCTGCCACCAGACCCCGCCCTTGCTGCGGACAAAGCGCGAGCTGCGGAGCAGGGCTTTGTCGGGATAAAAGCCCTGCTCCAAAACAAAGGCCACCCCGGCCGCCAGCTGAGCGGCAAGCTTTTTCCGCAAAGGGAAGGGGAGCTTGGTCCCCGCGCTTAAGGGCAGGGCATTTTCGGTGGGTGCCGGAAGAAACGGGGCGTCCCAAAGGGCCAGCGGGTGCAGCGCTTTCCTTACCACCTCAGCGCACTAAGGCCGTCCAGGCCTTAAAAAAGTCGGGCCACGATTTGGCCACGCACTGCGGGTCAGCGAGGCGCAAGCCCGGGGTTACCAGGCCCGCCACCGCCAAAGCCATGGCAACGCGGTGGTCGGCTTCCGGGGAAAGGGCAAAAGGCGGTGCCTGCGGCTTTTGCCCGGGAAAAGCCCGGAAGCTTGCGGCATCGGCTTCCACAGCCAGGCCCAGCTGCCGCAAGCGCTCGGCCATCACCTGCAGGCGGTTGGACTCCTTGTAGGCCAAATGGCCCAGGCCGGTGAGCTCCCCACCCCGCAGGGCCACCAGCACCGCCAAGGGCGGGAAGAGGTCGGGGATCTCTGCCAGACGGGCCCGCAGGCTTTTGGTGGCCCTGCCGCGCACCCGCACCCCTTCGGCTTCCATACGCACGTCGCAGCCGGCCCGTTGCAGGATGTCCACCAGCACCGCGTCCCCCTGCACGCTTTCTGGCCGGACACCGCGCACCACCACATCGCCGCCGGCCACCGCCACACCCACCATGGGAAAAGCCGCCGCCGACCAGTCCCCCTCCACCGCCACCTTTCGGGGTTGGAGGGGACCCTTGACCCACACGGAGTCCGGCTGGAACTGCACCTCGGCGCCAAACTGCCGAAGCACCGCCGCGGTCATGGCCACGTAGGGCCAGGAAGGCACGTCGCCCGCAAGCTCCACCCGCAGCCCGGAAGCGAGCTTGCTACCCAAAAACAGCAGTGCCGAAACGAACTGGGAGGACTCCCGGGCCTCCAACGTCACCGTCTGGCCTGACAGCTCGCCACCCTCGATCACCAGGGGTAAGCGCTCGCCCTCAATTTGCGCCCCCAGGCTCCGCAACGCCGCAAGTAGCTTGCCCAAGGGCCTTTCCCGCAGTCGGGGAACGCCATCCACAACGTAGCGCCCGGGCAGGGAGGCCAGAATTGCCACCAAAATCCGCAGGCCCGTGCCGTTATTGCCCAGGAAAAGCTTGGCCTCCCGGATCGGTGCAAAGCCCTGCACCGCCACCCTTTGCCCCTCCCCGTGGAGCTGAAACCCCACCTCCTGCAAAGCCGAAAGCAAGAGCTGGGGGTCTTCGGCATCGGGGTAGCCGTCCACCTGCGAGGGGGGCCCGGCCAGGCAAGCGGCCAGGAGGTAACGCTGGGCCAGGCTCTTGGAAGGCGGAACCGTCACCGAGCCAAAAAGCCCTTCCCTGGCAAAAGGGAGCTCCAGCACTGCGTGGGCTTCCATGGGTGGGGATTGTCCCCAAGCTAGCTTGCCAGAGTCAAGCGCCGGCCTCACATTGGAAGCATGCGCTACGCCCTGGATGCCCTCACCCAGGTGCGCCGGGAGCTGGCCAGGCCGCTGGCATCCGGCAAGCTGGAGTGCGTGGCCTGTGCCCACCGCTGCAAGCTGGCCGAGGGCGCCCGGGGGGTGTGCTTGGTGCGCTTCCGGGAGGGCGATGGCCTGCGGGTTCCCTGGGGCTACACCGGTGGCGTGGCCGTGGACCCCATTGAAAAAAAGCCGTTCTTTCACCTGCTCCCCGGCGCTCGCGCCCTGTCCTTCGGCATGCTGGGCTGCGACATGAAGTGCTCCTACTGCCAAAACTGGTTCACCTCCCAGGCCCTGCGGGACGACGAGGCCACCACCGAAGCCATCCCCACCAGCCCCGAAGCGCTGGTGGCTGCCGCCCAACGCTACCGCTGCCCGATCATCACCTCCACCTACAACGAGCCCCTCATTACCGCCGAGTGGGCCCACGACGTTTTTGCTTTGGCCAAAGAGCACGGCATCGCCGGTACCTTCGTTTCCAACGGGCACGCCACCCCCGAAGCCCTGGACTACCTGGCCGATGTTCTGGTGGGCTACAAGGTGGACCTTAAAAGCTTCAACGCCGAAAACTACCGAAAGCTCGGGGGCAAGCTGGAGGCGGTGAAGGAAACCATCCAGCTTTTGTGGGAAAAGGGCATCTGGTGCGAGGTGGTGACGCTGGTGGTGCCTACCTTTAACGATTCGGACCAGGAGCTTGCCGCCATTGCCGAGTTTTTGGCTTCGGTTTCTCCGGACATCCCCTGGCACGTGACGGCCTTCCACCCCGACTACAAGATGACCGATCCCCCGGCAACCCCGGTGGCAACGCTCCTGCGCGCCTGCGAGATTGGCCGCCGGGCGGGGCTTCACTTCGTGTACGCCGGCAACCTCCCCGGCCGGGTGGGGGAATGGGAAAACACCCGCTGCCCCGCCTGCAACACCACGCTGGTGGCCCGCTGGGGGTTTGAGGTCCTGGAGAACCGCATCACCCCCGAAGGCACCTGCCCCTCCTGCCACACCCCCATCCCCGGCCGCTGGCAGCTGGTGCCGGTCCCCGCGTAAAACCCAAGCCCCGGGCAAGGTGCTACCATTTTCGGCCCGGATGAGCGTGCGTATTTCCTCGCTGACCCTGGAGGGGTTCAAGTCGTTTGCGGGGAAGGTGGAGCTGGCCTTCCCCGGTAACATCATTGCCATCGTTGGGCCCAACGGCGCCGGCAAGTCCAACATTTGCGATGCCATTGCCTGGGTGCTGGGCGAGCAGTCGGCGCGGCTTTTGCGCTCGCAAACCATGGGGGACGTGATCTTTGCCGGCTCCGCCCAAAGGCCCCCTGCCGCCGCCGCCCAGGTCACGCTGATCCTGGACTCCCACCCCGGCCACCCCGACCACCGGCTGGAGATCTCCCGCCGCATCCTGCGGGACGGCACCTCCGAGTACCGCCTGGGGGGCAGGCGGGTGCGGCTCAAGGACATCCAGGACAAGCTGGCGGAAGCCGGCCTGGGTACCAGAGCCTACGCCATCATTGAACAGGGCCGGGTTTCCCAGGTGCTTTCCGCCAAACCCACCGATCGCCGGGCCCTCTTCGAGGAAGCGGCGGGCATCAGCCACTACCGCCTCCGCCGCCACGAAGCTGAGCTCAAGCTGGCGGAAACCAAGGCCAACCTGGAGCGGGTTTCCGACATCGTGGCCGAGGTGAAGCGGGAGTACGGCAGCATCCGCCGCCAGGCCCGCCAGGCCCAGCGCCACGCCCAACTGCGGGAGGAGCTGCAAAGGGTCACCACGCTGTTGGCGGTTTTGCGGTGGGCCGAAGCCAAAGGCAAGCTCCAAGCCCTGCAGCAGGAAGTGGCGGCAGGTGAGGAGCAGCACGCCCAAAAGGCTGCGGCCTTGGCCCAGGTGGAGGCCGAGCTTTTGCGCATCCAAAGGCAGTGGGAGGAAAAGGCTGGAGAGCTCGCCAACCTCCGGGAAGAGCAGGCCCGCGTCGCCGGACAGTGCCAGCGGCTGGAAGCGGAAGAAGCTGCCTGCCGCCGGGAGCTGGACTCCCTGCGCAGCCGCCAGGAGCAGGTGGCCGCCCTGCTCGCCCAAACCGAAGGGCAAATCCAGGAGGAGCAGCTCCACCAGCAGGAGCTTACCCAAAAGCTTGCCCAGGCCGAGGAAGAAGTGGGCAAGGTGCAAGAGGAAACAGTCCTCCGGGAGGAAGCCGCAAAAGAAGCGGAAAAGCTTGCCAGAGAAGCGGAAGCGCAAGCCGAGGAGGCCCGCCAGAAGCTGTTGCGAGCGGTGGCCGCCGCCTCCGAAGCCCGCAATCGCTTTCACCGCCTGCAGCTGGAAGTGGAGCAAATCCGCTACCAGCAAACGCGCCTTTCGGCGGAAAGGGAAAGGCTCTCCCAGCACCTGCAGCAAGCCGCCGGCGAGGAGCAAGAGGCCAGCCACCGGGAGCGGGAGTGTCAGGCCGAGCTGGAGCAGGTGCAAGTCCAGCAGCAGAAGCTGCAGGCGCTGGTGGATCAAGAGCGCAAGGAGCTCAAGGAGCTGGCCGAAAAGCGGGACGAGCTGGAGCACCGCCTGTGGCAAGTCCGCCACGAGCGGGAAGCGGTGCAGCGGGCCCGCGCCCAACTGCGGGCCCTGCCCCAGAGCCTGGCCAAGGTCTTAAGCGACCAGCAACTGGCCGGCACCGTGGCCGATTACCTCAACCCCCCGCCGGAGCTGGCCAAAACCCTGGACCAAGCCTACGGTGAGCTTTTGACGTTGCCGGTGGTGCAAGGGGAAGAAGCGGTGGAGCGCCTGCTGAAGGCTTCCTTTTCCGGGGAGGCGGTGGACGTGGTCATCCGCGATCCCCAGCGCCTGCCGCCCCAGGGCTCGCTGCTTTCCGAAGCGGGGGCTCTGCCCCAGGAGCTGGGGTGGCTGGCCTCCGCCCTCCCCCCCTTGGCCCTGGCCCAGGACCCCGAGGAGGCCCGCCGCCTGGCCACCGAAAACCCCTCGCTTCTGGTGCTGCTGCCGGGAGGGAGTCGCCGGCAAGGGCAGCGCTTGCGCCTGGGTAACGGCCAGCGCGGCCCGGCCGGGGCTTTGCACTTGAAGACCCGGGAGCAGGAGCTTTCGGCGCAGGAAACCCAGCTTGCCGAGGAAAAACAAAAGCTTCTCGCCCTCGTCCAGGCCAAAACCGCCACCTTCCGCGAGCACGAGCACGAACTGGCGGAGCTTTCCAAGGTGGTACGGCAAAAAACCGAAGCTCTCGCCGAGGCTTCCTCCCGGCGAGAAGCCCGCCACCGGGAACGCACCCGCCTGGAGCGGGAACTGGAAGCGCTGGCGGTGGAGGCCTCCCGGCTGGAAGGCGAACTTGCTAAAGCCCAAGAAAACCTGGCCCACGCCCAAGCCCAAGCCAAGGTTTTGGAGGAACGGGCCGAGGGGGAGTCGGCGCGGGTGGATGAAGCGACGGCCGCCGCTTCGGCCGCCCGGTCCCAGGCAAGCCAGGCCCACACCGAAGCAGAAAAGTGGCGGGGGCAGTTGGCGCTGGCTTTGGAACGCCAGCGTTTTGCCCAGCGGGAGCTTTCCCAGCACCGGCAGCTGGCGGAAAAGCTTGCCCAGGAAGCCGAGCGCTTGCGCCAGGAGCTTTTGGAGCTTTCCCAGCGGCAAAGCCAGCTGCAGGAGCTTCTGGCCCAAACCCGCACGCAGCTGGAAGAAGCGCTCAAGCTTTCGGCTTCGGGCCAACAGAAGGCCGCAGAGGCGGAAGCGCAGGTAGCCCAGCTCAAGGAGCAGGTGGAACAGCAGCAGCACCAGGCCGCCCGGGCCCGGGAGGAGGAGCAGGCGGCGCTGAAAGCGCTGGTGGATGCCCAGCTGCGGGCGGCCGAGCTGGCTGCGGAGCTAGCTCACCTGCAGGAGGCCCTGGGCGGTCAGCCGCCGGAGGAAATCCCCCAGGATGTGGACCGGGACGCCCTGGGGCAACGGCAAAAGGAGCTGGAGCAGCAGCTGGCGCAGCTGGGGCCGGTAAACGAGCTGGCGGTGCAGCAGGAAAAGGAGCTGGAAGAGCGCTTCCGCTTCCTTTCCGCGCAAAAAAAGGACCTGGAAGAGTCCCTGGAAAGCCTCAGAAAGTCCATTACCGAGCTGGACACCACCTGCCAGGAGCGGTTTTTGGCCACGCTTTCCGCGGCCAACGAGCTCTTCGGCGAGGTTTTCCGCGAGCTTTTCGGGGGTGGCGAGGCGCAGGTGTTGCTTTCGGACCCCGAAAGCCCCCTGGATTCCGGCATCGAAGTCAAGGTGCGGCCGCCGGGGAAACACACCCAATCGGTGCTCTTGCTTTCCGGCGGGGAAAAGGCGTTGGCGGCGGTGGCCTTGCTTTTGGCGCTCTTCCGCATTCGCCCGGCCCCCTTTTGCGTGCTGGACGAGGTGGACGCGCCCCTGGACGATTTGAACGTGGAGCGTCTCTGCCAGCACCTGAAGGCCCAGGCCCAGCAAACCCAGTTTTTACTCATCACCCACAACCGCCGCACCATGGCCCACGCCGACGTGCTTTACGGCGTCACCATGGAGGAACCGGGGGTTTCGCGGGTGGTTTCGGTGCGGCTGGAGGAGGCATGAAGGGGCAAAAGCTCTGGCAGCGGGTGGTGTTGGCGGCGGGACTGGGTTTGGTGCTGGTGGTGCCTCTGGTGGTGGACATTGCCACCGCCGGTTCCTTCCGCACCCCCAAGAGCTTGCTGGCCAACGTGCTGTGGGCTGTCCTGGCCGCCGCCTTCCTGGCCCGGCCTTCCTGGGATCCCTGGCTTTTGCTCCCCGCGGCTGTAGCGGTGGCGGCGCTGGTTTCCGCTTTGGCTTCCACCCCGGCGGCCGCGTGGGCGGCCCTCCCGTGGATCGTGGGAGCCCTGGGCTTTGGCGCCTTGCGCCAGCTTGCCCCGGACCTCCGCAGGCCCCTGGCCCGGGCCGTGCTCTGGGCGGGGTTTTTGCAAGCTCTGGTGGCCATTGCCTTTTTTGATCCCCGCTGGCGGCCGGAGTCCTTCCGCCTGCTGGAGCCGGGGGAGGGGCGCTACCTGTGGCTGGGGACCATGGGCAACCCGGCGGATGTGGCCTCGTTTCTGGTGCTGCCCACGGTGCTGGCCTTTGCCTGGTTTTGGACGCACAAGCGGCACTTTTTGTGGCTTTTCGTGGCGCTTTTGCAAACCACCGTCATCGTGGCCACCCAAACCCTCTCCGCCCTGGCGGCGCTCTTGGCCGGTTTGGCCGCTTTAGCCTTTACCACCCTCTCCCCCGCCCGCCGCCTGCGGGTTTTGGGCGCTCTGGCGATAGCAGCCGTTGTGCTCGTGGCCGCCGTAAGCCCCATTCGCCAGCGCCTTGTTTCCAGCTGGCAGGAGGTGAAAAGCGGCCAGTGGCTGTGGCTGGCCAGTGCCCGGGGGGCGGCCTGGAGCTCGGCCTTGCGCATGTTCTTGGCTCACCCCATCGCCGGCGTGGGCTTTGGCCAGTTTGAGGCCCACTCCTTCCGCTACCTCACCGCGGAGGAGCTGGCCCAGCGCAGCCGCTTTTTGGGCCTTGAAACCGGCTTTGGGGAAGCACACAACGAGCTTTTGCAGTATCTGGCGGAAACCGGCTTGCTGGGGCTTGCGCTTTTGCTGGCCGGTGTGGTGTTTGCCCTGAGGGCCACCAGGAGGGCGGCAGGGGCCAACGGCAAAGGCCTCAAAGCCTCCGCCAACCCCAGGGGTGCGACCACCGCCCCCTGGCCCGCAGCGCCGGCTTTGGCTTCCATGGTGGTGCTGGCGTCTTTCCAGTTCCCCCTGCACCTTGCTGCCATTGCTGCGCAGTGGGCGGTGGTGGCGGCTCTGCTGCTGCCCCCCCTGCCTCCTCCCCAAAGCTGGCGGAAGGCGAGAGCTGCCGCAGGCCTGGCCTGCGCGCTGCTGATAGCCTGGGGGAGCTTCCAGCAGTGGCGGGCGTACCGGGCGGTGCAATCGGCCGACGTGCTGGTCAACCTGCTCCGCCAGCGGCCGCGGGACGCTCAAAGACAAACCCTGGCCTTTGCGGCTTACCAGGGCTTGAGCTCCAAGCTGCGCTTTTTGCCTTTCGATTACCGCAGTGAAACCTCGGCCGGCAACCTCGCCCAGGAAGCCGGGGATTGGGGGAAGGCGGTGGAGCACTTCCGTCGGGCTTTGGCCCTGGCGGAGCGGCCGGAAACCCGCTTTAACCTGGGCGTGGCGCTTTTCGCCGTGGGCCAGGAGGGAGAAGCGCTGGCCCACCTGGAGCGGGCGGTGGAGCTCAACCCTGCGGTGCTCAAAGCCATCACCGATACCACCCTGGCCCGCAAGCTTTCGGCTGTCCTGGAAGCCCACGGCTACTTTGCCCGTTTCCCCTGGACCCGGGAGTGGCTCAGCAAATAGCGCTTCGCTGGCCTAAAGGGAGCTTGGCCCTGCTTACCGCCAGGGGCGCAGCAGCACCACCTGCACCACCGGCCGGTTGGGCCCTGGCGCCACCATCGGCAAGCCCAGGGAGGCTTCCAGCACCGTCCCCCAGGGACCCCGGCGGGTGAGGGTCACACCCACGCCGGAAACCGGAGCGGCCCTCTGCCCCTCCTGGCGAACCCGCAGCCAACCGGAGTTGGCGGTGACCTCCAGGCGCTGGCCGGCCGGAAGCGGCAGGGCCAGACTGGCCCTCAGCACCGCCAAACCGTCGGCGTGCACCCGTCCCCCCGGAAGCCCCACGAAGCTTGCCCCGCCTCCCAGCCCACCCAGGGAAAAACGCGAAAAACGATCGGCGTTTTGCGAGGTGGCCACATCGAAACCCAAGGAAAACCGCACCAACGGCCAAGGGGTGCGCTGGTAGCGGGCAAAAACCGTGGTGCGGGAAAAGCTCGGCTCCACCCGCTCCCCAAAACCCCACCGGCGCCAGGTAAGCCTCTCCCCCCGCTCCCACTGGACTCCGGCCAAAAACGTTCCCCTTTGCCACAGCGCCTGCACCTGGGTCACCGTCTCCACCGTGTTTTTCGGTAAGCGAAAAGCAGGATCGGTGTCCTGGGTGCGGGAAAAGTGCAGGACATCCGCCCCCACTTCCGCCCCCAGGCGAAAGCCCCCCAGTTGCCGCGCCAGACCCACCCGCAGCTTTTGCCGCCAAAGGTAAAGCGCCTCTCCCTTCACCTCGTGCTCCCCCCGCCACAGGCTTTCGGTAAAAGGGGCAAGCTGCAGGAAGGCTTGCGCCCTGGGCTCCCAGGTGCCCGGGCGGCTCCAGGCCACGTCGTTCACCGCGCCGGCCAGGAAAAGCCGGAGCTGCTGGTCCCCACGCCAGGAAAAATCCAAAAGCTGGTAGCCCAGAAGCGGCAACGGAAAGGAAAGGCTGGAATCCCAGAAGGCACCACCCAAAAGGAAGGACTGCCGCTTGCGGCCGGAGCTGGCCTCCCGACGGCCACCGGCCCCGTCGGGCTCTAAGAAAACCACCTCACCCCGCCGCTCCCGGAGCATGGGCCGGGGGCCCCGGAAGGCTTCAGCTCGCCCCCTGGCCACTTCGGAGTCGTTGAGCTCGAGGTTTTCCAGGGTGAGCTCGCGGTGCACCGTGGAGATGCTTCCGAAGCTGGCCACCACGTCGTCCCCTTCCACCTTCCAGGGAAGCCACAACGGCGAGCCTTCGCGCTGGAAGAGGGCGTTGCGGGTGACCGTTCGGCTGCGGCGCACCTCCTGCTTGGGGCTTTGCTGCCAGGCCTCCAGCGCCACCAAACCAAAAGTGGCGGCATCCACGTAAGCCCGACCCCACCGCCGCTCCGAGCCTTCCCCGCCCTGGTAGGCCAGCACGTACACCGAACGCCCCTCCCACTGCCCCAGGCCCAAAAGCTCGTAGCGGTAGGAGGGGTTGAGCTCCAGGGCCAAAGGCGGTACCGGCGGGGCCTTGGGCTGGATGAGGGGGAGCTCCGGGAGCTCCTCCACCGGCCAAGCGGCGCCGTTCACCCGGGCCTCCCGAAGCTCCCAGTCCCGGCCCAAATCGGGGGTGAAGAACACCGGACCACCCAGCTCCAGCTCAAAGCTGCGGTCAAGCTCAGCCACCCCCACCAGAAGCCGCAAACGCTGCCAGCCGCGGAAGCTGGAAACGATTCGATTTTGCAGGGCCACCTGGCGGTGATGACGGGCGAGGATTTCCCCCAACGTGAGCTCCCGTGGCGCGGTGACCTCCACCTGCTGCAAGCCTCCCGGGGGCAAAGGCCGGGAAAACCGCAAAAGCCCCCCTTGGGGCAAAGGCGAAAGGTAAACCCTCGCGTGCCCCCCGGCTACCTCCACCGGCAGCTGCGCTTCTTCGCCGTCCTGAAGGAGCGTGGCTGTGCTTGCCACCCAGTCGCTGGCCAGCTCCACCCAGCCGCCGGGGAAAGCCGGAAAAAGCCCCACCAGCACGGAGAGGTCGTGGGGGTCTGCGGCGGTGGGCAAATCCCCACCTTGGAAGCGGGCCGCCTGGGGTTCGGGAAAAGCCCCAGCAACGGCTTCCGCCCAGCGAGGGGTGCCGGGCACCAGCCACACGCTCACCCCCCAGCGCAGCTTGTCCATGGCTTCAGCGGGGTTTGCAGCTTCCCCCACCAGTGCAGTTGCGGGGCAGCAGCGCCTTACGGCTTCCGCCTCGAGAGGTGAGCCCACCACCACCCCGTCCAGGTGCGGGATGACCGTGGCATCCCCGGGAACCTCCAGGCCCACCACCGGCACCCCCCGGGCCGCCAGGGCCACCAGCCGGTCCAGCCACTCCTGATTGACTTTTTCCGGCACGGGGAGCAGGTACCCGGCGGCCTCTGGGGGCTCAGCCGGCTGCTGGAGGTCCACCATCGCCCATGGGGAAGAACCCAGGCGCGGGTCGGGGATCACGGGGGGAAGAACGGCAGCTAGGGCGAGGGCTAGGCCCAGCACTAATGACCGGCCCCTACCGGCATCTTTTCCCCCGCCGGCACCGGAATGGCAAGCCAGTTTTCCTCCGGGGTGATGGGGCAGCGGCCGGTGAGGCCAAAGGCGCAGTCGGGGTTATAGGCGCGGTTAAAGTCCAGCTCCACCACCCCCGACGCCAACCTCACGGGCTCCAGGTACCGCCCCGATCCGTAGGTCTCCTTGCCCGCCAGGGCATCGCGGAAGGGCAAGAAAAGGTGGTCGGGGTAGCGGTCGCGGATGTCGTCCAGCTGGTACACGGTCAAGGTGGCCTTGCCGGTGGGGAGGTCCACCTCCACCCGCCCTACCCGGTGGGCCGGGCGCACCGAGCCGTCGGAGGCGGCAATGGAAACCGCTTCCGGCGGCACGATGGGCTTAAGCAAGGTCCGCACCTTAAAGGCCGGGTCGTAAGGGAAGAACTTAATCCCCGGGAAGGCTTTGGCTTGTTCCGGGGTCATGGCCTCCCGTACCGCCGCCTCCCTCCCCTCCCGCCAGCGGCGCTCGGCTTCCGGCACCGGGGCCGAGCAGGAAAGCAAAGCAATTCCAAGAGCCCAAAAGACCAGCGGCTTTTTCATAAGCGCTAGAAGAGCACGTACTTGAGGAAGAACTCGTCGGGGGTGATCTTGCCCCCCGCCAGCTCGGCGGCCTGTTCAGGACCAATACGGAAAAGACCCGCTTCCCGGCCCGCTTCGTTCAGCAAGCGCAGCTCCACCCTTTCCGGAGCCCGATCCGGGGCTGACTGCACCAAGAGGTGATAGGTCATGCAGATGGCTTCCAGGGCCTTGGGCACTTCCTTCTCGTTGACCTGCACCTCCACGTAAAAGTACTCGGGGCGGGTCCCCTGGCTGGTGCGGTAAAGGTAGAGGTGGTAGCGCTCCAGCCCCTCCTGGAAAGCGCGATCCACACCTTTGTCCTTGAAAGGACGGTCGCTCAAGGTGATCCCCGGGGTGGGGGTGGGTTTGGCTGCCTCCCCAGTGGGCTTGGCCAGCTCTCCCCGGAGCTTCCCTATGGTGGTCATGGCTGGGGTGGGGGTGGGCGTGGGGGGTGGAGGACCCTCTTCGCCCAGGGCCAAAAGCTCAGCGTCCCCCAGGCCCAAGGAGTTAATCTTTTCGGTCTTTTCTACGTTCACCTGGTCCAGAGGCACCGACACCACCGAGCCGTTTTTCAAGGTGATGATCGCCAGCTTGCCCTTCACCTGGTACTTTTCCCGGGCCACCACCCGCTTGCCGTTTTTCAGGTACACCACGTAAACGGCGTGCGCCACACTCACGCTTAGGATGAGCGTTGTCAAAGCCACCAAGAGCCTTTTCACGTTGACAACCTCCTCGTCTTCGCTAGTATAGCCGGCAGTCGGGGGGATCGTCATGCTGATCGTCATGACCGTTAACGCCACCAAGGAAGAGGTGGAGCAGGTTAAAAGGCACATTGAGGCTTTGGGCCTCACACCCCATGCCATTCCCGGCGCCCAGAGGGTCGCCATTGGCATCACCGGGAACCGGGACGTTCTCGATCCGTCCCTGTTTGAGAACCTGCCCGGGGTTTTGGAGGTCATTCCCGTTTCCCACCCGTACAAGCTGGTGAGCCGGGAGGTCAAACCCGAGGACACCGTGGTGTGGGTGGGTGGGGTGCCGGTAGGAGGTGGGCACTTTGCGGTGATGGCCGGCCCTTGCTCGGTGGAGGGCCCGGAGCAAACCCTTACCACCGCGCAAGCGGTGAAAAAGGCCGGCGCCCATATCCTGCGCGGGGGTGCGTTCAAACCCCGCACCTCCCCCTACACCTTCCAGGGGCTGGGGGAGCCCGGCTTGCAGATCCTCCGGGACGTAAGCCGGGAGGTGGGGATGCCCACGGTTTCCGAGGCCCTGGACGAAAGGTCCCTGGAGCTGGTGGTGGAGTACTGCGACATGATCCAAATTGGTGCCCGCAACATGCAGAACTTCTCCCTGCTGCGGCTGGCGGGCAAAGCTCGAAAGCCGGTGCTGCTCAAGCGCGGCATGGCAGCCACGGTGGAGGAGCTGCTCATGGCCGCCGAATACCTGCTGGCGGAGGGCAACTACCAGGTGGTGCTGTGCGAGCGGGGCATCCGCACCTTCACCGACCACACCCGCAACACCCTGGACCTGGCGGCGGTGGTGGCCGTGCAACGGCTCTCGCACCTGCCCATCATCGTGGACCCCTCCCACGGCACGGGCAAGCGGCACAAGGTGGTGCCGCTGGCCCGGGCGGCCGCGGCGGTGGGGGCCGATGGGCTCATGATCGAGGTGCACCACAACCCCATGCAGGCGCTTTCCGACCGCGCTCAGGCCATTGTCCCCGAGGAGCTGGCCCAGCTCATGAACCAGCTGCCCACGATCCTGCCGCTCACCGGCCGCCACCTGGCGCAAGCCCAAAGCGCGGCTGCGGCTTCTTGAGGTTTTGGTGCTGGTGCTTTCCTGGCTTTTGGCAGCCGGACTGGCGGTGATGCCCTTTGCCGAAGTGCAAACCGGCCAGCGCGGGGTTTGCATCACCGAATGGAGCGGCGGAGAGAGGATCGAAATCCCCGTGGTGGTGGTGGGGACCTTGCCCGCCAGCCAACCGGGGCGGCGGGCCGTTCTGGTGAAGCTTTCCGACCCCAGGTTTGCCGATGCCGGGGTGGTGGCGGGGATGAGCGGCTCCCCCGTTTACGTGGACGGCAAGCTCGTGGGGGCGGTGGCCTTTGGCTGGAACTTTGCCCGGGAGCCGCTGGCGGGGGTGACGCCCTTTGAGGACATGCAGGCCATCCCCGTGGATGCGGAAAACCCAGGCTCCTCGCCGCTGTCCCTTTCCGCAGCTTCTGGTGTCGCGGAAAACCCGCTGACGAAAAGCTCCTTCGGGGCTGACGGCTGGGAACGACAAAACGCCCTTGCCACGCTTTTTTCCGCCCTGCGGGGGGAGCTGGAGCTTGCTTCCCTCGCCGCTGCGCCACTCCCCTCGCCCCAACCCTTGCCGCTAGCCACCGCCGGCTTTCCCGAATCACCCTGGGCGGAAAAGCTGTGGCGGCCGCTGGGGCTGGCCCCGGTCCCGGGGGGAGCGGAAACGCTTCCCGATTCAACCCTCCCGCAAGCGGGGGACATGGTGGCTGCGGTCTTGGTTTGGGGAGACGCGGTGCTGGCCGCCGGCGGCACCCTCACCGCCAGGGATGGGGACACCTACTACGCCTTCGGCCACCCGCTTTTTGCCGCGGGCAGTGTGAAGATGCCCGCCGCCCGCGCCAGGGTGCTGGCCATCCAGAGCAACTACGCCTTGCCCTTCAAGATCTTCACCGTGGGTAAACCCTTTGGCACGTTCCTGGCGGACCAGCCCGCTGGCATGGTGGCGGTGGCGGGAAAACCGCCCGCCGGGTTGCCGGTAACGGTGACGGTGGCGAGCAGCCAGGAAAGCAAACAGTTTTCCTTTTACCTGGCCGATGTGCCCCTGCTGCAACCGCTGCTGGCGGCCTTTTTGGCGGCCACCAGCCTCAGCTACAACCAGGGACCTAACGCCGATTTAACTGTGGACATGACGGTCAAAGCCAGCTTTGCCGACGGCAGCGCCGTGAGCCTGCGGCAAAACACCGCCGGCGCCGACGCCGTTGGCCGGGTAGCCACCTTCCTGGGGGCGCTGGTGGCCCTGCTCACCAACCCGCCCTTTCCTGCCCCCCCCTTGGCGGCCCTGGACGTGCAGCTTTCCCGTTCCCCCCACGTCAGCGCCACCATCCTGGAAGCCATCCCGCAACGGCGGAAGGTGCGGCCGGGGGAAGCGCTGTCCGTGGCGGTTCGTCTGCAACCCTACCGCGGGCCGGTGGAAAGGCGGGTGTACTCCCTGGTCATCCCCAGGAACCTGCCCGCCGGCAAGCTGGACTTGATCGTGGCCGACGGCGCCAGCTTTTCCGACTACGCCTTGCGCAGCGAGAAGGCCCAAGCTGAAAACTTCCGCCAGCTTTGCGCTCAGCTTTCCCGCCTGGAGCCCAGCTCCCATCTGGTGGCCGCCTTGGAAACCCGGGAGGCCGGGCTTTCCCTCCCCCAGGGCCCGCTCCCTGGCCTACCCCCGTCGCTTTCCGCTTCCTACGCTTCGGCGCTGACCCAGGGCAACGTGGAGCGCCTCACCACCCACCTGGTGACCAGCCAGCGGTGGCCTTACCCCTGGCCCCTCTCCGGGGGCATTCGCGTGAGCCTGGACGTGGTTACCCAGGAGGCCCCATGAGCGCGCGTGTTTTGCTAGCCTTTCTTGCCGCCGTGCCGGCACTGGCGGCACCCACCCGCTTTTTCACCCTGGACACCCCTGCCACCCTGGCGGGCTCGCGATCCACCGGCGTGGCGGTGCGCCCCGACGGCGGCCTGCAGGCTTTGCCGCCCCTGGTGCCGCTGGCCACCCTGAACGAGCCCCTCGCTCAAGCCATGGCCGAAGACAACCAGGGAAACGTGTACGTGGGCACCGGGCACCCCGCCCGCCTTTACCGCATCGGCGAAAAGGGAGCGGAGCTTCTGGGGGAGCTCGAGGCCGACCAGATTACCTCGCTGGTGGTGGCTCCCGACGGGAGTCTCTTTGCCACCACCGCCCTTCCCGCCACCGTGGTGCGCTTCCGCCAGGGCAAGCTCGAGACGGTGGCCACCTTGGCCCAAGGCAACCTGTGGGACAGCGCGTTTTTTGCCGGCAAGCTGGTGTTGGCCGCCGGCAACCCCGGCCGGCTTTTAACGCTTTCGCCAAAGGGTCTGGAGCTGCTCACCGAAATCCCCGACCGCCACGCCCGGTGTCTGGCAAGCACCGGAGGGAAGCTCATCGTGGGCACCTCGGGGAAGGGGCTTATCCTCAGCTACGACGGCACTAACCTGGGGGTTTTGTACGACTCGGGCTTTACCGAAATTGCCAGCCTGGCCGCCGGTGCCAACGGGACAGTGGTGGCCACCGCCCTCACCGGCGACCCCACCCTGGGCCAAAAGCCCGGTGAAGGCCAACCCTCGGTGAGCGTTTCCACCACCGCCCCCAGCCCCGAAACCGGCCGCTTTACCAGCGAGGTGCTGCTGGTCTCCCCGCAGGGGGCGGTGACCACCTTGGCCCGCTTCGACAAGGAGCTGGCCTTCACCGTGGCCTGGGATGGGCCCACGGTGCTGGTGGGCACGGGTCTCGAGGGCCGGCTCGTGCAGGTGGTGGAAACGGTTACGGTGCAGCTGGACACCGTGGATGCCGGCCAGATCACCCGCCTGGGCAGCGGGGGCCGCCTGGTGTTAACCCAGGAGCCG
This sequence comes from Thermoanaerobaculum aquaticum, assembly GCF_000687145.1. NCBI lineage: Bacteria > Pseudomonadati > Acidobacteriota > Thermoanaerobaculia > Thermoanaerobaculales > Thermoanaerobaculaceae > Thermoanaerobaculum > Thermoanaerobaculum aquaticum. Next base: position 57,093 of record NZ_JMFG01000005.1, on the reverse strand, counting down.
GTGAAGGTGCTCAGGCGGCGCGGCTTGCCCCAGGGCACCTTTACCTCCGCGCCCCTGGACGCCGGCCAACCGGCGCAGTGGGGGCGCTTTGCAGCCACGGTTTCCGGAGCCTGTCGGGCCAGCTTTCGCTCTGGCAACAGCCAGGAGCCCAACGACACCTGGAGTGCGTGGTCCGCGCCCACCCCCTGCGCCGAAACCCTGGCAAACGTACCCCAGGCCCGTTTTCTCCAGCTCAAGCTGGAGCTGGGCCCGGGCGAGGCCCAGGTTTCCCGCGTGCAAGTTGCCTACCGACAGCTCAACCTCCCCCCGCAAATCAAGGAGCTTAAGGTTTTCCCTCCGGGGGAGGTGTACCTCAAAAGCCCCCCGCCTTCCGAGCGCATCGTGGAGGTTTCCCACCCGGATCTCGTGGGCATCTTCACCGCTCTGGAAGACGAAAAGGACACCCAAGCCCAGCTGGGGAAGAGGTACTATCGGGTGGGCTTTCAAACCGTGGCCTGGAAGGTGGACGACCCCAACGGCGATCCCCTGCGTTTTGACCTGGACATCCAGCGTCAGGGAGGGGAGTGGTGGCCGGTGCGCCAGAAGCTGGAAAGCGTGCAGCTGGCGCTGGATACCCAGGCCCTGGCCGACGGCCTGTACCGCTTCCGCCTCACCGCCACCGATGCCCCCGGCAACCCCGAAACACCAGAGGTGAGCAGCGCGGTTTCCTCCTGGTTTGTGGTGGACAACACCCCGCCCTCCCTCAAGCTCCGCCGGGAAGGGGACTTTTGGGTCATTGAAGCGGCCGACGAGCTTTCCCCCATCACCCTGGCGGAGTACAACCGCGACGCGCAAAGCTGGCTTCCCCTGGCCCCCGAAGATGGGCTGTTGGACTCCCCCCGGGAGCTCTTCTGCTTGCCGGTGGCCAAAGGCAAGCACGTGCTTTCGGTGCGGGTGGTGGACGACCACCACAACCGCCGGGTGGTGGCGGTGGAGGAGGGGCCATGAACGGCGAATCCCAGCTTTTGGCGGTTTACCCGGGGAGCTTCGACCCCCTGCACATGGGCCATGTGGACATCGTGCGGCGGGCGGTGCGGCTTTTCCCCCAGGTTTTGGTGGCGGTGCTGGAAAACACCGAAAAAAAGCCGCTTTTCGCCCCGGACGAGCGGGTGGAGCTGATCCGCCAAACCTTTAGCGAGCTGCCGCAGGTCAAGGTGACCTCGTTTTCCGGCCTTTTGGTGGACTTCATGCGCGCCACCGGCGCCCGGGTGGTGCTGCGGGGGATGCGGGTGGTGTCGGACTTCGAGTACGAGTTCCAAATGGCGCTCATGAACCGCCGCCTGTGCCCGGAAGTGGAAACGGTTTTCCTCACCCCCCAGGAGGAGTTTTCCTACCTTTCCTCCCGCCTCATCAAGGAAATTTGGGCGTTAGGGGGCAACATCCGTGGCCTGGTCCCACCGCCGGTTTTAGCCGCCATGGAAAACTTGCGGGGAGCGTCCCGCTGACGCTCCCCGCTCCAGCCTTTCGGCAAAAGGATTCCGCTTTTTTCCGCTAAAACTCGAAGACGTCGGTGTCCAAAACCCCGGAAAGCTGCCGCATGACCGCTGACGTAACCGCTGCCGAGGCACCGGCCACGATGGCTGCGCCCTTGCTGCGCCCAATGAGGAAACCCACGGCAGCGGCCACACCTACCGACAGCAGGGGGTGACGGCGGACCAAATCCCGCCAGTCAATTTCGCTGGGGATGACCTTGTCCAGCAGGAAATCGGCATCGAGCCTCTGCCGGCGGACGGGTTCCTCTTCCTCGTCCTCCAGGTCTTCCAGCTCGTAAACTTCCGGGCGTTCTTCTTCGTCGCGGATCTCGTCGTCCATCGTTTTAAGGCTCCCGCTTGCGCACTAAGTAACCCACCACAAAACCCACGGCCAAGGCAATGAGCACCGATTTACCCGGGTTGCGGCGGATGTAGTCCACCACATCGTCCCGCATTTCCTTCACGTCAATTTCCTCCACCTTGGCCTTGACCTTGGCGTAGCCCTTCTTCAGCTGGGCCGCTAGCTTTTCGTACTCCTGCTTGGCCTTTTGGTAGGCCTCCTCAGCCAGCTCCCGCGAACGGCCGTAAAGCTGACCGGCCCGCTCCCGGGCCACTTCCAAGGCAGCCCTGGCTTCCGCCAGGTACTCCTTGGCCTTGGCGTACGCTTCGGCGGAAGTGGTCTTGAGCTTGCCGTAGCCTTCCCCCAAAACCTCCTTGGCCTTTTCCATGGCCTCTTCGGCTTGGCCTACTGACTCCTTGGCGGCTTCTAGCACTTCCTGCACAGCTTCCCCAGTTTCGTCCAGCTTTTCCTGGATCTTTTTGGCCACCCTGCCTTTTTCCTCGTCGCTCATAGCCACCTCCTGTTCCGCAAAGCTATTGTACGTCTTTCGCCCTGCCGCGGCAAGCTCGCGGTGCCCACGGCGCAGGGGAAAAAGCACGCGGCTTTCCGGCGATCAACAGTTCTACCGGCGTGAAGCGGTGCGGGCTTTACGCCTTCAGCTTGCGGATTTCCTCCGTTAAAGCCGGGATCACCTGGAACAAATCGCCCACCACCCCGTAGTCCGCCACCTTGAAGATCGGTGCCTCGGGGTCCTTGTTGATGGCCACGATGACCTTGGAGGAGGACATCCCCGCCAGGTGCTGAATGGCCCCGGAAATGCCGCAGGCAATGTACAGCGTAGGTGACACCACCTTGCCGGTTTGCCCCACCTGGTGGGCGTGGTCAATCCAGCCGGCGTCCACCGCCGCCCGGGAGGCACCCACCGCCGCTCCCAGCACTTTGGCCAGCTCGCGGATGAGCGCGAAGTTCTCAGGCCCACGCAAACCCCGGCCGCCGGAAACGATGATGTCGGCTTCCGCCACGTCCAGCTCGCCCCCCTGGGAGGTCACCACTTCCTTCACCCGGTAGCCACCGCTCACCGCCACCGCCGGCAGGGAAACCACCTCAGCAGTCGTTGGCGACTTTTGGGCGGCAAACACGTTGGGCCGCGTGGTCACCACCACCGGCACGGCGTGGCCGCCATCCACGGTGGCCAGAGCCTTTCCGGAGTACACCGGCCGCACCGCCTGCAGGGTATCGCCGTCCCACTTGAGCGCCGTTACATCCGGCAAGCACCCCACCTTGAGCTTGGCCGCCAGCCTCCCCGAAAGGTCGCGCCCCAGGGCCGTAGCCCCTAAAAACACCGCTTGCGGCTGGGCCTGCGCCACGGCCTGCGCCACGGCTTGGGCGTAGGCCTGGGGGGAGTACTGGGCAAGCTCCGGCTGGTCCGCCACAAACACCTTTTCCGCGCCCCATTCCCCCAGGCCGGCCGCCAGCTGGCTCACGCCGGAACCCAAAAGCACCGCCGACACCGGCATTCCCTTGGCTTGCGCTAGCCTCTTAGCCTCGGATAGAGCCTCCAGGGAGGCCTTGCGAATTTGACCGTCGCGCTGCTCCACGAATACGAGGATTCCCGCCATGGCAGCCTCCTCAAATGACCTTGGCTTCTTCCCGCAAAAGCCGCGCCAGCTCCCGGGCCGCCGCTTGCGGGTCCTGTTCGCCGTTGATGATCTTGCCGGAAGACTTGGCCGGTGGCAGCGAAAGCGCCACCCAACGGCAGGTGGCCCCGCCCACGCTTGCCTCATCCACACCCAGGTCCGCCACCTTCACGCTTTCCACCGGCATCTTCTTGGCCGCCATGATGCCCTTGAGCGAGGGGTAACGGGGCTCGTTGAGGCCCTTTTGGGCGGTGATCAAGCACGGCAGCGAAACCTCCACCACCTCCTGGCCGCCTTCAATTTCCCGCCAGGCCGTGAGGCTTTTCTCCCCGTACTCGATCTTGGTAACCGAACCCACGTGGGGGATGTCCAAAAGCTCCGCCACCATGGCCCCCACCAGGCCCTGGTCGCTGCCCACGCCTTTAACCCCGGCGAAGATCAAATCAAAAGGCCCGGCCTTTTTCACCGCCGCCGCGAGAATTTGGGCAATGGCAAAGGCGTCGCCAAAGGCCGCGCCGGTGCCCACCACGTGCACGCCCTTGTCGCCGCCGCGGGCAAAGCATTCCCGCAACACCTGCTGGTCCCTCTCCGGTCCGTAGGTGATGTAGGTGACCTCAGCCCCTTTGGCTTCCTTGAGCTTGATGGCCTCCTCCACCGCAAACTCGTCGTAAGGCGAGATGATCCACTTGATCCCCGTCTCGTCAATGCTCTTTCCCGACGGACCCACCTTGATGGTGGAGGCGGTGTCGGGGACGTAGGTAACCAGCACGGCAATCCTCATAGCCCCCCCTTTCGTGGCGCTGCCGCGCCCTTGTGAATTCTAGTACGAATAGCGCTGCACCGCAACGCAGGCCGAGGGTACGGCCTTAAGCTTCCCACTTACCCAGCACAATGCAGGCGTTGGTGCCGCCAAACCCGAAGGAGTTAGACAAGGCCACCCGCACCGTTTGCTTTCGCGCTTGATGGGGCACGTAGTCCAGGTCGCAGCCCTCGTCCGGGTTGTCCAGGTTGAGCGTGGGCGGAATCACGTCCCGGGCCACCACCAGGGCGGTAATGCCGGTTTCCAGCCCACCGGCAGCTCCCAAAAGGTGACCGGTGGCCGATTTGGTGGAGGAAACCGCCAGCTTGTAGGCGTGGTCGCCGAAAACCCGCTTGATGGCCACGGTTTCAATGCGATCGCCGTGGGGCGTGGAGGTGCCGTGGGCGTTGATGTAGTCCACCTGCTCGGGGGCAATGCCGGCATCCTTCAAAGCTGCCGCCATCACCCTCGCTGCCCCATCGCCGTCCTCGCAGGGCGCGGTGATGTGGTAGGCGTCGCCGGTCATGCCGATCCCCAGCACCTCGCAGAGAATTGGGGCGCCACGCCGCAAGGCAAACTCCAGCTCCTCCAGCACCAGCACCCCCGCTCCTTCGCCCATCACAAACCCGTCCCGATCCCGATCCCAGGGCCGGGAGGCCTTTTCCGGCTCCTCATTGCGGGTGGAAAGGGCGCGCATGGAGGCAAACCCCGCCACCGCCAGGGGATCAATCACCGCCTCCGCACCCCCGGCAATAGCAGCATCGGCGTAACCGTGACGGATGTACAGGTAGGCGTCGGTGATGGCGTGGGCGGAGGTAGAGCACGCGGTGCAGGTGGCCATGTTGGGCCCTTTGGCCCCCAGGCGGATGGAAACCAGCCCCGCGCACATGTTGATGATGGCCCCGGGGATGAAAAACGGTGAAACCCTCCGCGGCCCCTTTTCCTGTAGCGTTCGATGGTTTTCCTCAATGAGCGGCAAACCGCCTATCCCTGAGCCCAAAACCACGGCCACCCGATCGGCCACGTCCGGGGTGATCTTGAGCCCCGAGTTCTCCACCGCCATAAGGCTGGCCGCCAGGGCGTACTGCACAAAGAGGTCGAACTTGCGGGCTTCCTTCGCGTCGAGCCAGACTTGCGGGTCAAAGCCCTTGACCTCGGCGGCAATCCTCACCGGGAAGGTCGAGGCATCGAACTTGGTGATGGCGCCCACACCCGAACGCCCGGCGATGAGGGCTTCCCACGTGGGTTCAGTCCCAACCCCCAGCGGGGAGATGAGCCCCACCCCGGTGACCACAACCCGGCGGGGCATCAAGACTCCTTGACGTGCTCCTTGAGGTACGCGATGGCGTCGCCCACCGTGCGGATCTTCTCGGCGGCTTCGTCGGGGATTTCCACCCCAAACTCTTCCTCAAAGGCCATGATGAGCTCGACGGTATCCAGAGAATCGGCACCCAAATCGTCGGTAAAGGTCGCTTCCGGCTTCACCTTCTCCGGATCCACACCCAACTGCTGCACGATGATGTCCTTGACCTTTTGTTCAATGTTCATGTCTGTCCTCTCCCTCATCCAGCGTCGTTCACAAGCCGGGTGCTTTTTTAGCATACCCCCCGCCCCTGCGCAAGTCCGCCCGCCGTCCCGTGGGGTGCCCTCCCAATTGTCCGGAAAAAACCGACGACTCCCCCAATCCTACCCCGGGAAGCCGTGAACTGCGGCTGCTGTTCTCCAAAACCCTGCGCAGGAAGACACTGCGGCTGCTACGCCCTACCGGAAACCATCGAAACGCTATTGGCGAGCATCCTCCGGGTAATAGGTAATGACACGGGTCTCCACCACCTCCCCATCGCACGGCGGGGGACCCACCGGGCAAAACACTGCCCACTCCCGGCTCCGCACCCGGCGGTGGGTCCAGTTGCCGTAATGGTCGAAAGCCAGCTCATCAATGGAGACCAACCGGTCAACTCCGGGCCTTTGCGGGTCCGTGTTGATTTCGAACGTGGTAAACCCGCCAGGCAGGTAAACCCAGCTGCGGGCAAGCCAGGCCCCCCACCACGTTTGCAGGGCCTCATTCCTCACATCCGGCCTAACGTCCCAGACGTACTCGCGGACCAAACACCCCCCCTCGTAAAACCGCCAAAAAACCCGTTTGAGCTCCCCGTGGTCATCCAGGTGCCGGATAAGGGAAAGCCGGCAGTCGGCATCAAAGAAAAACTCGTACGTGTGCAAAAGCGAAAACTCATAGCGAGCCATGGTCAAACGGCGAGCTTTCGCGTCCCACTCCAGGACCACTCGCCGCTCTTCCATAGGGGGCCCTTCCCCGGGTTCCACCACCTTGGACCCCGGGGGAAGAGCCTCGCCCGGCAAAAACCCGCCAAGATGCGGGCCGGAAGGTGGCCGGCGTGGACCGCCCGGTGGGGAAAATGGCACCTGGTACTCCGGCGGCATTTCCGCTCCTCGCAAAACCCACGTGGAAGCGCCACTCCGCTCCACCTTCAAAACCCGAAAGTCCGCCGGGAGTAAATCCGAGGAGAAACCGAACACGAACTTTTCAGGACCAAAAGGGCCCCAGTGGGGCGGCTTGGCCAAGCGTGCCACGGGAAACCCTTCCCGGTCGTAGCGGAGCAGGATGGTGCGCGTCTCGTTCCCCTCGGTTCGGGTGAGAACCACCTCCTGAACCGGACCGAATAAGTCATCCCCCTCCAAAAACCAGGTACAGGGCGTTGCACCCCGCGGCAACGCCACCGCTAAACCAACCATCCAACCTAGCGCAACGCCACCCACTCGTAGAAACCCTCCGGGCTATTCTTGCTAGGCCAAGTATCCCACACCCGGAAGCGAAAACTCCAGGAACCGATGCGGTACTTACTGGGCAGGCTCAACTTGAACTTCCGGTAACGTCCATAGTTTTTCCCGTTTATCTGGCAAGTGCCGCCATAGTCCTCCGATGCACCCACGCGGCCCAGGAAATTCCAACTCCTGCTGTTGGGGGGATCCTCCACCCAAATCTCAACGTCCACGGTATCCCACGGGGTGTCGGGGTCAGCCGCGCATCCCGTAACCTTGCTGTAGTCCCAGAACGGATCGTTCTTGCCCACCGGCTGGTGGTTAAGGCGATTCCAGAAGTAATTTTGCCCCCCGGGACACACCGTTCCTTTGGGCTGCTTGCAGTCAGCCGCGTTTTGCGCCGGATAGTAGCTGCTGCGGAACTCCATGGCTCCATTTGGGTTGGTGTCAAAGGAGTTGGACCCGTAGAGGCACCACGCGAGCCGCCGCTGGTTTGGGCCCGGCAAAGGCTGGGGGCAACCCACGAAGCACCCTGAAACCCCAGGCGGCACCCACCCGGGGTTACCCGGCCCCGGCTGGCTCATGTCCGGAGCCAGCCCGTTCATCACGTAAAACGCAGCATAATGAATGGCCGTTTGTTGCAGATCGTACCAGGGCACGTGGGTGTCGTTGAACTGCCATTGAAGAGCTCCCACCGAAAGCTTTCCGCCATGGATCGCGCAGCAGTACCAGCGTGAAAGGTCACAAAACTGCGGGTGGTAATCGCCGCAGGGGAGTGCCGAGCAGGTGGAGTGGGAATACCACCCACCGGGGTAGCTGTCGCGGCTGATCCCTGCCCAATCGCCTGAAGACGTCCACACCCCGAAAACCCTGCCCAACGCACGATTGCGGATGGTCCAGGCCGCAGCCGTTATAGCGGCCCAGTTTTTACCTCGGGCCTCGCTGTCAAGTACCTCGGCAAAATTGACTGAAAAGGCCTCACAGCGAGCCTGCCGCTGCGCAAACCCACCCGCGGGTCCCGACGACGGAGACGGCCCCTCCAGCTGCCCCCCGCCGCGCGGTCCTTCCAGCGTTTCCCGAGGAGCTGTCCTCGCCGGGGGACACGGTGTCCCAAAACAAAGGGTTACAGTGGGAGCAAAAGTTCAAGAGCCGAGCGTCTCTGATGCCTGGGGGATTTACCCTTCTAATCGACCGCTAGCTCCACGGTCGGTTGGCACGCATTTTGCTAGCCAAAAAAGTGCGGCCAGGGGCAACGGCCACGACCTCGCCGCACGCATCCAACCTCCTCCTTCTTTTCCTGGCGGGCACAACCCGCCAGTTTTTTTATGGCTTGGGTTTGCCAAAGGTAAAACGGGGTTCCTGCCCCGAAAGCAAACGACGGATGTTTTGCCGGTGGGTCCAAAACACAAAAAGGCACAGCAATAAAGCTAGCGGCTTCATGCCCCAGGGCGCCAAGGCCGGCCAAGCAAAAGCACCCACCACCAGCGTTAGCGCTGCCAGCAGCGAAGCCAACGACACGATGCGCGTGAGCACCACCACCGCCAGCCAAACAAGAGCCGCAAGACCCACCAAGGCCGGAGCCAATACCAAAAGGCCGCCACCGGCGGTGGCCACACCCTTGCCACCCCGAAAGCCGGCAAAAACCGGGAAGGTGTGCCCCACCACCGCCGCCACCGCGCAGGCCAACGGCAACCAGACCGGAAACCCCTGCCAAAAAAGCTTGGGCAGGGCCGCCGCCAAGGCGCCCTTGCCCACATCCACCAACACCACCGGCAGCGCTGCCTCCCACCCTAGGGTGCGGGCCACGTTGGTGGCTCCGGCGTTTCCCGACCCCAAGGCGCGAACGTCAACGCCAAAGAAAAGCTTGCTTACCCAAACGGCTGTGGGGATGGAGCCCAGGAGGTACGCAACGAGAAGGGAAAAAGCAATCACTCTTCCTCTTCCTCGAAGTCCTCATCCTCTTCGTCGAGGTAATCCTCGTCCTCCTCCTCGTCCTCCCAATCCTCCTCTTCTTCCTCTTCGTCAAGCTCCTCGAAGTCCTCGGGCAAAGCAAAGGCGTCGGGATCAGAGTTGCCGCACACCTCGCAGGTGGCCCGGCGGATTTCGCCGTCCCGCCAGGTGAAGTCCTCCACTTCCGATTCGCATTCCAGGCAAATGATGTAATCCGGTCTCGGCATGCATTCCTCCACCCCGGGGAAACCGGGTTTGCGCGAAATTTAATCTCCCTCCTTTTTCCCTGCAAGGGGCTTCAACCGACGCACCGCAATGCCCACGCTCCCCGGGCCGGTGTGGGCCGCCAGCACCGGCGAGAGGTTCACCACCGGGATGTCGTCCACCCCAAAGGCCGAACACAACCGCTCGGCCACGTACTGGGCCGCGCCAATGGCGTTGGCGTGGGCCACCATGAGCTTTACCGGCGAATCTCCGGCAAAGGCCCTTGCCTTGCTCACCAACCCCCGCAAGCAAGAGGCAAAGCCCAAGCGCACCCCTGCCTTGGTGGCCTTGCCGGCCTCATCCAAAGTCAAGATGGGGCGCAGGAACAACAGCTTGGAAAGGCGGGCCAGGCCCGGGGAAACCCTCCCGCTTTTGGCGGCGGTGTCCAGCGAGGGAATGGCGGCAAAAAGCTTCGTTTGAGCGGCCGCCTGTTCAGCAGCTTGCGCCACTTCTTCCAGGGAACCCCCAGCGGCCGCCTTGGCCACCACCTCCTCCATGACCAAACCCAAGGTCACCGAAAGCCCCTTGCTGTCCACCACCCGGATGCGCTGGGGGTCCACCTCCTTGGCGGCAGCCAGGGCCGCCTGGTAGGTGCCGGAAAGACCCGATGAAAGCGTCACGCACACCACGCCTTCGTGCCGCTCCAAAAGGCGCTGGAAAACCTTCCGGTACTCCCCTACCGCCGGTTGGGAGGTCTTCGGGGGGATGGGCGAAGCGGCCAGGCGCTGGTAGAACTGCGCCGGGGTGATCTCCACACCGTCGGCAAAGCTCTGGTCGCCAAAAAGGATGTGAAGCGGCACCCGCACCACGTGGGTACTGGCCAGCGTGGACTCCGGCAAATCGCAGGAAGAGTCGGTCACCAACCCCACCCGGTACGGCGAGCGGTGGACCAACTGCTGGAGGATCATGTCCTCGATCTTGGTTTTCTCCACGGTACCCACGGTGCCGAGAAGCGCAAAGAGGCGCTGGGGCTCGTTGGTGTGGAGGTGGACCCGCAAGCGGGAGCCACCCCCCGCCACCACCAGCGAATCCCCCAAGGGCTCAATCAGGCGTGCCACGGCCTTCCGGTCCAGGCGCTCCCCGGAAAGCAAAGCTTCCGAGCAGAAACGGAAGGCGGTTTCCATTTCCGCGTGGGCCGCCGCAAAGGGCGTGGCGGCGCTTTCGGACAACCCCACCTGCCGTAAGTCGGCAGCCCGGCGGTCGCGGAAAAAGCTCACCACCCCCTCCAAAAAGCACACAAAACCCTGAGCCCCGGCGTCCACCACCTTGTTCTTCCTCAAAACCTCCAGCTGCTCCTGGGTGCGGGCCAGCGCTTGCCGGGCGCGGGTTAGGGAGCGAGCCAAAAGCTCCCCAAAATCCCTTACCCCATCGCGGACACCGGCATCCACCTCTTCGGCCCAGGCCTTGAGCACCGAAAGGATGGTGCCTTCCACCGGGTGCGCCATGGCCTGTTGGGCCGCTTCCACCGCCCGACGCACCGCTTGTGCAAACTCCAGCGAGGTGCAGCGAACCTGGTTTTGCAGGGCTTCCGCCAGCCCGTGGAAGAACTGGGCCATGATCGCCCCGGAGTTGCCCCGAGCGCCCTCCAGGGCTGCATCCGCCACCTTCCGGGCCGCCAGGCCCACCGGAAAAGGCGGCAACCTCACCGCCACCGCAGCAACCCGCAGCGTGGAAGCCAAGTTCGTGCCGGTATCGGCGTCGGGAACCGGAAACACGTTGATGCGGTTAATGGCCTCCTGCTGCTTGACAACCGCCAGGGATCCGGCCCTTACGGCACGGACCAAACGAGGCCCGGTAAGAACTTGAACCATGCTTCAACCCCCGGGGGCCATTATATGCTCGCCCTATTCCTCTTCTTCCTCTTCCTCACCTGCCCCCGACAACTCCTCAAACTCCTCCTCGGTGGCAAAAGCAGCAGGGTCATCGTTGCCGCACTGGGGGCAAAGCGCTTCCACCACCCTGCCGCTGGCCCACTCGAAGTCGTAAACGGGGGTTTCACACTCCAAACAAATGAGGTACTCAGGAATGGCCATGCCTTAGTATAGGCTCAATTGCGCCGGTCAAAAGCGGTTGCAGGCCGTAACCCCGAACCTTATGATGCGGGGCATGAAGTCAATGGTGCAGCTCTTCGCCGCGCTTCCGGATCGGCTGTACGACCTCACCTGGCGGCGGGTCCGGTATCTGGGGGGTGCAACTTTGCTGGCGCGGGATACGGTGGTGCGGATGTTCACGCCGCCCTTCCCTCTGGCTGAAATCGTCCGGCAAATGGAGCTGCTGGCGGTTCATTCGACTACTCTGACCGCAGTTATTGCGCTTTTCACAGGCATGGTGCTGGCCCTGCAATCCACCTTTGCCCTGGAGGAGTTTGGCGCCAAGCTGTACATGGGTGAGGTGGTGGCGATTTCCCTGGTGCGGGAGCTGGGGCCGGTGCTCACCGCCCTCATGGTGGGTGGCCGGGTGGGAGCAGGCATTGCCGCCGAGCTGGGGAGCATGACGGTCACCGAGCAGGTGGAAGCCATGCGTTCGCTGGGGGCCGACCCCATCCGCAAGCTGGTGGTGCCCCGCATGTGGGCGCTTCTGGTGGGGCTGCCGCTGCTTACGGTGCTGGCCGACGTGGTGGGCATCATCGGTGGCATGTTCATTTCGGTTTGGGAGGTGGGGCTTGGTCCGGCTTTTTACTTTCGCCATGCCCTGCGGCTTTTGGACTACGGCGACTTCTTTTCGGGCTTTGGAAAGAGCTTTTTCTTTGCTTTCGACATTGGCCTCATTGCCTGTTTCAACGGCTTCCGGGCGGAAGGAGGGGCCAACGGCGTGGGACAGGTGACCACCGAAACCGTGGTGGCCATTGCCATTTCCGTGTTAGCCCTGGACTTTTTCCTCACCAAGCTGTTCTTGGCCCTATGAGCGTGCAAACGCCGGAAATTGCCATCCGCGTGGCCAACGTCCACAAAGCCTTTGGGAGCAAGAAGGTGCTCAACGGCATCAGCTTGGAGCTAGCCTGCGGAAAGCTCCTCGTGGTCCTTGGCAGCTCCGGCAGCGGCAAGAGCGTGTTTTTAAAGCACCTCAACGGCTTGCTCCAGCCGGACGCAGGGGAGGTAGAGGTGCTGGGGGAAAAAGTCTCCGGCCGCCCGGAAGCGGAGCTCATCCCCCTGCGGCGCAAGGTCTCGTACATCTTTCAGCAGGGGGCCCTTTTCGACTCGCTAACGGTGGGCGAAAACGTGGCTTTTCCTCTGTTGGAGCATACCAGCCTTTCCCGGGCCGAAATCCGCGACAAGGTCGCGCACCTTTTGACCCGGGTGGGGTTGGGCGGCACCGAAAACCTCATGCCTTCCGAGCTTTCCGGCGGGATGCGCAAGCGGGTGGCGCTGGCCCGGGGGCTGGCGCTGGACCCCCAGGTGATCCTCTACGACGAGCCCACCGCCGGCCTCGACCCCCTCACCGGCGAAGCCATCACCGAGCTCATCCGCGATGTGGCCGGGGAAACCTGCGCCACGTCGGTGGTGGTGACCCACGATTTGCTGGTGGCCAAAAGCCTGGGTGGCACCTTGGCCTACCTTTCCCAGGGGGTCTTCAGTTTTTTGGGCAGCATCGAGGAAGCCGCAAAGGAAAGCGGGGAGCTTGCCCGCTTCTTGCGGGCAGGAGGGCTTTATGTTGGAGCTTGATCCGCGCCGTCGCTTGAAAGTGGGGCTTTTCACCGCTGCGCTTTTGGTCCTGCTGGCGCTGGTGATTTTGGTCATTGGCAAAAAGCAAGGCATGTTCACCCGCCACGTGGCCTACAAAGCCCAGTTTCAAGACGTGGCCGGCCTGGTGCCGGGAGCCCAGGTTTGGCTGAACGGCGTGGTGGTGGGGGTGGTGGAGTCGGTGGACTTACCGGAGGACCCGGCCCAGCGGCGCATTACCGTGACCTTTCGCGTGCGAAGGGCACTGGCTGCCCGCATCCGCGCCGATTCCCGGGTGCGCATCCGCACCCTGGGGCTTTTGGGCGACCGTTACCTGGAGCTTTCCTCAGGAAACCCCCTGCAGCCTTTAGTTCCCGAAGGCGGCATGGTGCCTAGCGTGGAGCCCACCGACATTGCCGAAGCTTTGAGCCAAGGTGGCGAAGCCATCGGCAACGTGGTGGCCATCACCGGCTCGTTGCGCCGCATTTTGGAAAAGATGGAGCGCGGCGAAGGGGCACTGGGAGCTTTGGTCAACCAGCCCTTTGATGCCGCAGGCTTTTCCAAAAAGCTCAACGCCCTCTTAGACGACACCGGTGCGGTGATGCACCAAATCCGCCAGGGTCAAGGCCTTTTGGGCAAGCTGGCGGTGGGCCCCGAAGGGGAAAAGGTATTTGCCGACCTGGCTGCCGCCGCCGGCAGCGCCCGGGCCCTCGCCACCCGCCTGGAGCAAGACGTGGGCCGCGAGGATACGGTGCTGGCTGCCATTCTGCGCGACCCCAAAGGCAGGGAAAAGCTCACCGAAACCCTTTCCAGCCTGGCCCAGGCCAGCACCGCCCTGGCCGCCGCCTCCCAGGAGCTGGCCACCGGCCAAGGCACCTTGCCCCGTCTTTTGCGGGATAGGGAGTTTGCCGACTCCTTCCTTGCTGACCTTGCCCAGCTCACCCATGCCTTGGCCTCAGTGGCCGACAAGCTCGACCGCGGGCAGGGCAGCGCCGGCCGCATGGTGAACGACCCCCAGCTTTACGAAGACCTCGAAAGCGTGGTTCGCGGTGTGCAACAATCTCGGCTCCTGCGCTGGTTCGTACGCAACCGGCGAGAAGCTGGGGAGCGGGCTTCGGCCACACCCACCCCAGGGGGAGGCTAAATGCGCACGGTACTGGTCACCGGCGGCGCCGGTTTCATTGGTTCGCACGTTACCCAGGCGCTTTTGGACCGCGGTTTTGATGTGGTTTGCCTGGACGATTTCAACGACTACTACAACCCCGCCTTCAAACGGGAAAACGTGGCGCCGTTTCTTGAAAACCCCAGGTTTCACCTGGTGGAGGGGGACATCCGCGACCGGGATCTGGTGTTTGCCACCTACCGCCAGTTTGGAATTTCCACCACCGTGCACCTCGCTGCCCGGGCTGGGGTGCGTCCCTCCATTGCCAACCCGCGGCTTTATGAGGAGGTCAACGGGGTGGGCACCGTGAACCTCCTGGAAGCCGCCCACCGGTTTGGGGCGTACACCTTCATCTTCGGTTCCACCTCCTCGGTGTACGGAATTAACTCCAAGGTGCCCTTTTCCGAAGAGGACCCCATTGCCTACCCCATTTCCCCCTACGCCGCTTCCAAGCGGGGCGCCGAGCTCATGTGCTACACCTTCCACCACCTCTACGGGCTCAAGGTCACGGTATTGCGGTTCTTCACCGTGTACGGCCCACGGCAACGCCCCGACATGGCCATTTACAAGTTCACCGAGCTTCTAGCCAAGGGCAAGCCCGTCCCCCGCTTTGGGGACGGCAGCATGGCCCGGGATTACACGTACATTGACGACATCGTTCGCGGGGTGATGGCAGCTTTCGACCACGAAGCGGATTTTGAAATCGTCAACTTGGGTGGCTCCCGCACCACCACGCTGCAACAGCTCATCGAGCTCATCGCCCGGGAGCTGGGGGTTCCCCCCCTGGTGGAGGAGCTCCCCCTCCAGCCCGGCGACGTGCCCATCACCTTTGCCGACGTTTCCAAGGCCAAGCGCCTCTGGGGCTGGCAACCCGAAGTGCCCATCGAGGAAGGCATCAGCCGCTTCGTGCGGTGGTTTAAGGCCCACCGGTTGGGGTAAGTGACCCAGGCCCTCCGGCACCGTTTGTTTCTCACCCTTTTGCTGCTCGCCGGTGCTGGCCTCGCGCTTTTCCTGCCGTTTCTGCCTGCCGGGCCCGACATTTACGTGCACATCTTGTGGCCGCAGCAGGTGGCCCGCTGCCTGGCCCAGGGGCAGCTCCCCCTTTGGCTGCCCGACCTCAACGCTGGCTTTGGCAGCCCCGGCATCCGCCTCTACAGCCCCGGCGGACCTGTGGTCGTTGGGGTCCTGGGGCTCATCCTGGGTGACATCGGCAAGGCCTTGCGGCTGGCCTGGTTTGGGGCGCTAGCGGCGATTCTCATGGTGGCCCGGGCATGGCATCCAAAAACCCCCACCCTCAGCGGGTTGCTCCTGTGGGCAAGTCCGCTGGTGCCCTTCCTGCTCGTGTACCGCGCTGCTTCCTCCGAGGTTTTAGCCCTTCCGCTAGCGCTTTGGCTGCTGGAAGCTGCCGTTCAAGACCGAGGCTCAGCACGGCTTGAGGCTTTCCTGTGGGCAGGTCTTTGGTTGCTGCATGCACCCACTTTCATGATGACCGCCATCCTCGTGGTTTTGAGCGTTGGCGTTCCCAAACCCAGCGTTGCTGGCTTCCAGCGCCGCATCTTGCCGGTGGTGGCGGGCTTGGCCCTGTGCGCCTGGCACTGGGTTCCGCTTTTTTTGGAAAGGCAGCTGGTGAATTTGGACGAAGGCCTTACTTCCGACATCTTTCGCGCCACCAAGAACTTCCTTTTTTCCCCGAGCCCCCACGACGCTTTTGCAGTTCGCCGCTTAGGGTGGCTTGCGGCGGCCTGGGGCATCGTGGGCCTGATGGTGTGGTTTCACGACCGACGGCGGGGGGCTCTGGTGTGGATCGCCATCCTGCTGGCCACCCCCATCACCTACCCCCTGTGGCTCGCCCTTCCACCACTCAAATACCTGCAGTTTCCCTGGCGCTTCCTCACTCCGGTCTCGCTGCTGCTTCCCGGGGCCCTCTCTTCGCTTGCGACCCAGCGGCGTACTGCTGCCATTGTGCTCTTCCTCCTGCCCCATCTGTGGATGCCGCCTCTGGGACTCGTGCGAGACCCCGCGCTTGCCGCCAGGGAAAGCTGGGTGGAGCTGGGGGAGAAGGTTTTTAGGGCATTTTCGGGAAACCCGTTAGTGGTGGACGCGGTTCAAAACCGCCCGGCGGCGTTCAGCAGTTTGGCCACGAACCTGCAGCGCTTCGGCAAAGAAACTCTGGTCCTGGCTCCCGGCGCTGTGGCGGTGCAGCAATGGCAGCCCTTGCGCCGCACCGTGGTGGTGGAAGCCGAACATGCCGGCGTGGTGGAGCTTCGGCTGCTGGCCTACCCCTTTTGGCGTGCCCGTGTAGACGGGAAACCGGTGGTTGCCGCCATGGCCGAGGGCATCGTGGCGGTTCCGGTTCCCCAGGGACACCATCGCGTGGAGGTTGCGTGGTCGGGAAACCCCGCTACTCCCTGGGGGTGGGCGCTGGCTCTCCTGGCGCTAGCGGCAATGCTGGCGTTTCCCCGCAGCGGTAAACCCTGATGCTGTCCCCCACCTGTCCCACCATCGGGCACCCCTTGAGGAACCCCAGCAGCTCCCGAAGAAAGCGGGCGTTCTCCACAAAACCGCTGTAGGCAAGGTAGTGGGGACCCACGGTGGCCGCCCAGGAAGAAACCGCCACGTACCCGGAACCCGGGAGCCTTCCGGTTAAAAGCACGTTTTCCATGGGGGTGCCGTAGCCCGCAGGGTCATCCGGGCCAATGTAAACGGCGTAAAGTGGCTGCCAGCCCCTCTCTTTGGCCAGCTTGGCCAAGCGTGCCCAGTTCTGGCCCCAGTCCAAGTTGGAATCGTTAAAGATCCTTTCGCCCCCCCGCGTGCCGCCCACCAACAGCGAGAAGTGGGAAATGTAGTGGGGAAACGAGACCGCCGGCGCCGCTAACAGCGCGGCCAGCACCGCGGCGCGCCAACCGCTGCCTAACTGCGAGAGCATCCACCCCACCAAAAGCGAAAGCAACGCCACCGCCGGCATCAGGTGCCTGGCCCCAATGTTGAAGGCTGAACCCAGGGAAGCCACCAGGTAAAGCAAAACGTACAGCGCCAGCCAGCGGATCCCCCCAGGCAGGGAACGCCAACGCCCCAGCGCCATCACCCAAAAAACGGTAAAGGGCAAGCTGAGCTTGGCTACAAGCACCACGGGGAAGTACAAGGCAAAGCCGTGAGTGGAAAATGCCCCCCAGAAGAAGTTCACCCCCTGGCCGTAGGTGTTGTTCCACAACACGAAAGCGAAACCCAGAAGCCAGTGACAGCACGCCTGGCACCAATCCGCCAAGGGTGAGAAAAACCCTCTCACCCAGGACCAGGCGGCAAGCTTTTGCGCCACCAACTGCACCAGCATCTTCTCCAGCCCCACCGTCACATGACGCAAGGTCCAAGCTGTGATCAAAAAAGGGACCAACCAGCTCAATACCAACGCTCCCAGCAAGCGCAAAAACGCCACAGGTTTGTGGTGCAGCCGGGCTACCAAAACCCGCAGGACCACCAAGAGCAAAAGCAAAACCCCGGAGTGCTTGGCGGCCAGCGCGAGGCCCAACCACACGCCTAAGCCAGCCCAAGCTGGGGATTGGCCTGCCAAAAACGTCTCCAGATACACGCATGCCCAGACCCAGCAGGCTGCCGCCGGCACATCGGTGTGCACCACAAAGGCGTGGCCCAAAACCAAAGGCTGGCAGGCCAGGGCAAAAGCGGCCGCTAAGCCCACCCCCGGGCCGGCAATGACCTCCCCAAGGCGGAACACACCCCAAAGGAGAAGCACCAGGAACACCAGCATCCCTAACCGAGCTACCCGCAGGATCGTCAGCGCCGGCACGTTGTTTTCGTGGAGAAAAGCGTGGATCACATCGGGCAGGCGGGAAAACGCCACCGCATCGGGGTGAGCGGGTGGTTTAAGGGGAAGGGAGTGCAAAGGGATGCCCGCCGCCAGCTTGTACAACGGGGGATGCTCCACTACCCACAGCCCTTCGCCGGCCACCGCCGCGTAGGCGCCCAAGGTGAAGTAAGGCTCATCGTTGGTGGCGGAGTTCCACCAGCCGGCGGCAGCGGAGGCTAAGCAAGCGACAGCCACCAGACCCGCCAGGAGGCGGTGGGCAGAGCCTGCCGTCAACGACCTTGCCCCGGGATCCAAAGCTCGCCTCCGGGAAAGCTCAAAGCCTGCCACCCCAACCGTTTTCCCCAGGATCGCAGCTCTTGCGCTTCTCGCAAACTGGGCGTCACGATCAGCCCCGCGCCTTCCCCCCGTGCTCCAGCAGCCACAAGCTCTTGCCAAGCCTCGCTGAGTTCGCCTTCGGTGATCTTTTCCCGCCCCGGCACGAACCACCCCGGGTGCTGGAGGGCGGCCTTGGGGAGGTGAAGCACCTGCCAAGAAGCCGGCAGGTAGTAGCGCATGGAAAGCCACCACCAGCCGGTGCTCACCAAAACCCCGGAACGACCTTGCCGTAAAAGCACCTCCGCCATGCGCTCTTCGGGGCGCGGTGGGGTTTGCCAAAAGTGTGCCACCACCGCCACGCTACCCCCCAGGCTCAAGGCCAAAAGGGCTGCTCCCAAAGCCCGGGAGCTGCGCACGATACCCGAGGCGAGAAGGGCAAGAAAGGGGGCCAGCAGCACCGCCTCCCCGCGCCCGGGGTAGTACACCGGAAGCCCCATCCACCATCCCACGGCCAAAAGACCGGCGGGGAGGGCCCCCAGCACCCAAAGCCAGCCCCGGGCCAAAGCCAAGCAAACCAGGCTGACAACAGCAGCGATCAGCTGCCAATACCCGCTCACGGAAGGGGCTTCCAGCGTGTAGGCCCAGCCCGAAAGCGGCGGCAAAAGCCGCAAGGGCCCCAGCCACCGCGCCCAAGCGGGCACATCCCGAAGGGACGACGCCATCCACGCCACCGCCTCGGGGGGTTGCTGCAGCATCACAAAAAACCACGGCGAAAAGCTGAGCACCGCGGCCCCTGAGGCCCAAACCACAGCAGTCCTGCGGGCCAAAACCCCGTACGCCAGCACCGCCAAAAGCCAGACCACACCCAAGGCGTGGGTGTAAAGCCCAAACCCCAGGGCAGCGGCCAGGCCAAGCCAGCGCCTTCCCTGCGCCTCCTGCTCACCCAGCACCCACAAGCTCCACGCCACTGCCAAGCTCAAAAGCCCGTAGGCCCTCCCCTCGGCAGCCCACATCACCGCCAGGGGATGCAGGGCAAAAAGCCAGCAAGCCCAAAGACCGGCCGAAGCGGACACCCACCGCCGGGCCGCCAGCCCCACAAAAAGCGTGGCCAAAACCCCGGCGGCCACCGAAAGCCCGCGGGCGGCCACAAGCGCCGGGATGCCGGCCAGGGACACGAGCTTGGCCAAAAGGTAAGGAAGCGGTGGCCCTGAGTCCCAGCGCAAAGCGGCCAGAAGCTCGCTCCAGGGCAAACTGGCGGCCCAGGCGGTGAAGTACTCGTCGTGCCAGGGGCGCAGGGTGAGGGTGGCGGCGAGCCTCAAGGCCAACGCCAGCAAAGCGGGCAAAACCCACCAGGGCAAGCGGAAGCGCACAGCTCATTGTACGGAACCCGCCTTAAGCGGCTACAATCGCCGGGGAGGTAAGGGATGTCCAGCAAACGAAGCGCGGCGTTGGTTTTTTCCCTGGTCGCTTTGCTAAGCCCGGCGTGGGGCAAGGAAAAACTCACCCTTGAGGCAATTTTTGCCGGGGAACCGCTGGAGGGAGCACCGCCAAGGGTGAGCTTTCTCCCCGACGGCACCGGCTTTTTGCGGGTGGTCAGCGAAGGGGACGACAAGCTTTTGGTCCGGGAGGACTGGCAGGGCCACCGGCAGGAGCTGGTCCGGCAAAGCCAGCTCCAGGTGATCGGGGAAGAGGACCTCAAGCTGGTCTTGAGCTCCTTCCAAATTGCCCCCGACGGCCAGAAGCTCTTGCTCACCCAAGAGGGGGACCTTTTCCTCTTGAACCTCGAGGACAAAAGCCTCCGCCGCCTCACCCGCACCCCGGAAGAGGAGGAGCTGGCGGAGTTTTCCCCCAACAGCCAGTGGGTGAGCTTCGTGCGGGCTAACGACCTTTACCTGGTGGAGCTGGCTTCCGGCCGGGAGCACCGCCTCACCTTTGACGGCAGCGAAACCAAGCTCAACGGGAAGCTGGACTGGGTTTACACCGAGGAGCTTTACAACCGCGAAAGCAAGGGCTACGCGTGGTCTTCCGACTCCCAAAAGCTCCTTTACCTTTCCTTCGACCTGACCCCAGTCCCCACCTATCCGCTGGTGGACCTGTCCCCCACCCACCCCCAGGTGAGCTGGCTGCGCTACCCCAAAGCCGGCGATGCCAACGCCAGGGTTTCGGTGACGGTGACCACCGTCCCCGCCCAAGAAGGCTCAGCACCTCAAAGCCTGAGCCTCAGCTTCCAGGGACCCCAGCGGGAGTACGTGGCCCGCTTCGGCTTTTTGCCAAAAAGCGACGGCTTTTGGCTGCTGTTTCTGGATCGGCTGCAAAAAAACGCCGAGCTGGTGCGCTTCGATTGGCCTTTGGGGAGCGCCCGGGTGCTGCTCCGCGAGCACGACGAGGCGTGGATCAACGTGGAGGATGACCTCCTGTTTTTGGAAAACGGTGCCGTGATCTTCGGCTCCGAGCGCTCCGGCTTCCGCCATCTTTACCGCGTGGACCTGGGAGAAACCCAACCGGTGCCGCTTACCTCAGGGGAGTGGGAGGTTACCGAGGTCCTGGGCCTGTCCCCTGACCAGCGCTTCGTGTACTTCACAAGCACCCAAGCTTCCCCCCTGGAGCGCCACCTCTACCGGGTGCCGGTGGCCGGCGGTGCGGTGGAAAGGCTGACCCAGGAGGCGGGCACCCACAGCTTGCGGGCCGCCCCCGGGTGTCGGGCTTTTTTGGATGCCTACTCCACCGCTACCCGTCTTCCCGAGTATCGCCTGTTGTCCGCGGAAGGAAAGACCCTGCGTCTCATCCCTTACGACAAACCAGCGCAGCTGGACCGCTTTGAGCTGGCAAGCGTTGAGTTCCTCACCCTTGCGGCTGCCGACGGCACGCCGCTTTACGCCTCGCTTTTGAAGCCAGCCCACTTCAACCCCAAAAAGCGCTACCCGGTGGTGGTGTACGTGTACGGGGGGCCCCACGCCCAGGTGGTGCGCAACGGGTGGGGCGGGCGCACCGGGCTTTTCCATCACTTCCTGGCCCAGGAGGGCTTTTTGGTGTTTTCCCTGGACAACCGCGGCTCCACCGCCCGTGGCCGGAACTTCGAGCGGGCCCTGCTTGGCCGATTGGGGAAAACCGAACTCGCCGACCAACTGGCGGGGGTGAAGTGGCTTTCCCAACAGCCCTTTGTGGATGCCACGCGCCTTGGCATTTGGGGCTGGTCTTACGGGGGGTACATGACGCTTTACGCGCTGACCCATTCCAACGCCTTCCGCGCCGGGGCAGCCGTGGCGCCGGTGACCGATTGGCGACTTTACGACACCATTTACACCGAGCGCTACCTCAAGCTCCCCAGCGACAACCCCGAAGGCTACAAGGAATCCTCCCCAATTTTTGCGGCCCAAAACCTGCAAGCGGCGCTTTTCCTGGCCCACGGCACCGGTGACGACAACGTACACTGGCAAAACACCCTCAACTTCATTGCCGAGCTCATCAAGGCCGGAAAACACTACACGCTGTACCTTTACCCCAACAAGGACCACGGGATTCTGGGAAAAAACGAGCGGTTGCAGCTCTTTTCAGCCATCTACCAGCACTTTCTCCGGAACTTAAGCGCCCCTTCCCCCTCCTCCGGGCCTAAAGCACGGTAAAATTTCCCGGCCCTTGGGCCAAGGAGGCAGCATGCACATTGCGGTTGTGGGTAGTGGCTACGTGGGTCTGGTCACCGGGGCTTGCCTTTCCGACTTCGGCATGGACGTCACCTGCGTGGACAAAGACGAAAAGAAGATCGCCATGCTGCAAAGGGGGGAAGTCCCCATTTACGAGCCGGGCCTGGATGGGCTCATTGCCAAAAACGCCAAAGCCGGGCGCTTGCGCTTCACCACCAACGTGGCGGAAGCGGTGGAGCGGGCCCTGGCGATCTTCATTGCCGTGGGCACCCCACCCCGGGAGGACGGCTCCGCCGACCTTTCCTACGTCATCGAGGTGGCGGAAACCATTGCCGCCCACCTCAACGGCTACAAGGTGGTGGTCACCAAGTCCACGGTGCCCATTGGCACCGGCCAGCTCATCGAGCAGATCATCCGGGAAAAAAGCGGCGGCCGCTTCCCGTTTTCGGTGGTTTCCAACCCCGAGTTCTTGCGGGAGGGCTCGGCCATTGAGGACTTCATGCGCCCCGACCGGGTGGTCATCGGTGCCCGGGATCCCCAGGCCATTGCCATCATGAAGGACATTTACGCCCCCCTCTACCTCATCGAAACCCCCTTTGTGATCACCAACGTAGAGTCGGCCGAGCTCATCAAGTACGCCTCCAACGCGTTTCTGGCCACGAAAATCACGTTCATCAACGAGGTCGCGATTTTGTGCGAAAAGCTGGGGGCTGACGTGCACCACGTGGCCAAGGGGATGGGCTTGGACCGGCGCATTGGCCCCAAGTTCTTGCATCCGGGACCCGGCTACGGCGGCTCCTGCTTCCCCAAGGACACGAGGGCCCTCACCGACATTGCCCGTCAGGCCGGATACCGCTTTGGCATCGTGGAAACCGTGGTGGAGGTCAACGAAAAGATCAAAGCGCGCATGGTGGACAAGATCCGCACCGCCTGCGGTGGCAGCGTTTCCGGCCTTACGGTTGGCGTTTTGGGGCTGGCCTTCAAACCGGAAACCGACGACATGCGGGAATCTCCGGCCATCCCCATCGTCACCGCCCTGGTCAAGGAAGGAGCCCGGGTGCGGGCCTTTGACCCGGCAGCCATGGACAACGCCAAAGAGGTTCTGCCGGCCACGGTGGAGTACTGTCAGGACGCTTACGATGCCGCCACGGGTGCCCACTGCCTGGTCATCATCACCGAGTGGAACCAGTTCCGCTCTTTGGATCTGGAACGGCTCAAGGGGCTTTTGGCCAGGCCGCTGGTGGTGGATCTCCGCAACGTGTACGAACCCGACAAGATGCGGGAAGCGGGGTTTGCTTACGAATGCGTGGGTCGCGCCGCGGCAAACTTACCCAAAGCCTGAGCTTACCCCTTTTCCGCGTGCAAAAACCGCGTTTCGTGGGAGGAGTAATCCGGCACGATGCGGGGGTAAGCTTCGGAAAGCAGCGGCGAGGAAATCAGAAAATCGGCAGTGGCGCGGTTGCAGGCCACGGGGATGTTCCAAACCACGGAAATGCGCAAAAGCGCCTTGACGTCAGGGTCGTGGGGCAGGGGTTCCAAGGGATCCCAGAAGAACACCAGGATGTCAATGAGGCCATCGGCAATCATGGCACCCATTTGCTGGTCTCCCCCCAGGGGTCCAGACTTCAAGCGGGTCACGGGGAGGCCCAGCTCCCGGGAAAGCAAAGCCCCGGTTGTGCCGGTGGCGTAAAGGTCGTGCTGGGCTAGCGTTTCCCGGTTGAAACGGGCCCATTCCACCAGGTCCTGTTTCTTGTTGTCGTGGGCCACCAGGCCAATGCGCTTGCGCTCCGGCAGCACACTTACGTTGCCGCTTTCCAAATGCTTGAGCATCCCTTCCCCTCCCGCCGGCGTAACACTCGACAACGCCGGCACGCATGGGCAGAATACCCGCGACGGAGGTGCCTATGCCAGTGTGGGTTTGTGCCAAGTGTAAAAAAGAGGTGGAAGGACGCTGCCGTCCCGCCCAGTGCCCTAACTGCGGGGCTCCCAAGGAGAGCTTTTCCAAGAAGTAAGCTCGCGTTTTAGCGGGAAAGGTCTCTCGTTTTTTCCGGGCTGGGCCTCGGCTAGCCGCTTTTGATTTTGCGGGCGGTGACTCTATGCCCAAAGGCCAGCCGGTTTGAAAGCCCTTTAACCCGCGGAGGGTTCGAAGTCGGCGACCAGAGCCTCCATGTGCTCCCAGATGTGGGCCACGTCGTTGGCGAGGATCACTAAGTCCCGCTTTTTCCCGCTTAGGTCGCGAACGTGGTCGGCCAGCGTGGCCTCCCGGTGAAAGCCCAGGCGCTCAAAGGCCCGCAGCGCCCCCACCTGGTCTTCCACCACCTCCGCCACCAGCTTGTCGAGAGCCAGGCCCTGGGCCTTGCGCACCAGCTCCCGGAGGATGGCGGTCCCCAGCCCCTGCCGTTGGAAGCTCCGGGCCACCGCCATGCGCACCCGCCCCACGTGGGTGCTCCACCCGAAAAGGGGGCGGTACAAAACGCCGTACCCCACGATTTCCCCGCCGGCTTCAGCCACCATCGGGAAGGCCCGACCGGCTTCCTGCTCGGAAAGCAGCTGCTGAACGAACGCCGGCTTGGTGACGTCGTCCTCCAAAAAGAGCCGGTCTTCTTCCGGAAGGGCCAGGAAGAAGCGGTGAAGAGCTTCGGCGTCGGTGGCGGTCATGGGACGGATGGTGACCTCCTGCCCGCCGCGCAGGAGGGTTTTGTTGGATGCCTCAGGCCACACGGCTGTCCTCCCCAGAAACCAGCTTCTGTCCGTAGTTAAAACCTGCTTCAAAAGCTTTAAGGTTGAGCTCCTCGGTGCCCCTGGGAACCGAATCCAGCACCGCCTTTTTTGCCGCCTCGTAAGAGACAAGCTTGGTGGTGGCGGCAAAAAAGCCCACCATGACGATGTTCATCACCAGCCGGCGCCCCAGCTCCTCGGCCAGGCGGGTGGCCGGAACCCCCAAGGCTTTAACCCCTGCCGGCAGCGCGTCGTCGGGGCGCACCAGCTCGCTTTCGTAAAGCAGCGTGCCACCTTCCTTGAGGGTGGGGACGAAGGTGCTGTACGCGTCCGGCGACATCACCACCAGCACGTCCGGACGGCGCACGTAAGGGTAGCCAATGGGTTCGTCGGAAAGCGTGACCTGTGCCGAAGCGGCACTGCCCCGCGCTTCCGGGCCAAAGGCTTGAATGAGCGTGGCGTGCTTGCCGTCGAAAATAGAAGCCGCCTTACCGATGATCATGCCGCAGAGGATCACCCCCTGCCCTCCCAAACCACCCACGCGAATTTCAGTCCTCATGGCGCACCCCGTACCGTTGGTAACGATCGCCAAAGCGCTGGGAGAAATGCTCGTTCATGG
The DNA here is from genome assembly GCF_000687145.1 of Thermoanaerobaculum aquaticum. NCBI lineage: Bacteria > Pseudomonadati > Acidobacteriota > Thermoanaerobaculia > Thermoanaerobaculales > Thermoanaerobaculaceae > Thermoanaerobaculum > Thermoanaerobaculum aquaticum. The sequence continues at coordinate 31,874 of NZ_JMFG01000005.1, read as the reverse complement.
CGTCAAGCCAGGTGGGCCGTTCCCGGTTTACGAAGGTTCCCACCACGATGTCCCCCTGGAAGGTAAGACCCACCTCGCGGGTGTCCGCTCCGTTTTTCACCACCGAGCGCTCCTTGTAGTACTTGAGCTGCTCCACCCCGTCGCCCAGGCGGTTCCGCCGGGAGTAAAGGGTCGGGCAGGGAGAAAGCACCTCGATGAACACGAAACCCTTCTTGGAAAGCCCTTCCTTAAAAGCCCGCGTGAGCTGCCGCACGTGGTACACGGTCCACCGCGCCACGTACACCGCCCCGCAGGAGTCGGCCAGGTAGGGGAGGTTGAACGGCGGCTCAAAGTTGCCGTAAGGCATGGTGGTTTGGGTGGCACCCAGCGGGGTGGTGGGGGCTACCTGGCCACCGGTCATGCCGTAAGTGAAGTTGTTGACGCACACCACCATCAGGTCCATGTTGCGGCGAGCCGCGTGGATGAAGTGGTTGCCGCCAATGGCAAAGAGGTCGCCGTCACCGGAGTACACCACCACCTTGAGGTCCGGGTTTCCCAGCTTGAGGCCAGTGGCAAAGGGAATGGCCCGCCCGTGGGTGGTGTGGAAGGAGTCCACGTTGAGGTAACCGGCCACCCGTCCCGTGCAGCCGATCCCCGAAATCACCGCCAGCTTGTTGAGGTCAAACTGCATCTCGTCCAAGGCGCGGATGAAGGCGTTGAGCGAGGTGCCAATCCCGCAACCGGGACACCAAATGTGCGGGATGCGGTCCTGCCGCAGGTACTGCATGAGCGGGTTTTGCAACTGGGGGAGCTCAATGTTGACGGCTGCGCTGCTCATTTCGCCACCTCCAAGATCTTGGCCAGGATGTCCTCCACCTGATGCACGGTACCGCCGGCGTGGGGAACGGAAACCACCTGGGCCCTCCCCGCCACCACCCGCTCCACCTCCCGCACCATTTGCCCCAGGTTGAGCTCGGGGACCACAAACGCCTTCACCCGGCTGGCCAGCTCGGCCACCAGCTGCTCGGGGAATGGCCACACAATCACAAGCCGGAGATGGCCAACTTTGAGACCGGCCGCCCGGGCCTCCTCCACAGCAGCAGCGGCGATACGGGAGGTAATGCCGTAGGAAATCACCACCACATCCGCGTCTTCCAGGTTTTCCCCGCGCACATCCACCAGCTTGTGGGCGTTCTTGCGGATCTTGTCCACCAGCCGCCGCACCAGTTTGTCCTGGGCTTGCGGGTTCATGGCCGGGTAGCCCCGTTCGTCGTGGGTAAGACCGGTCACATGAACTCGGTACCCATCGCCCGCCTTCACCATTTCCGGGACCAGGTCCTCCCCCGGCTCGTAGGCCTTGTACTCCCCCGGCTTCCGGCTGGTCCACCGGCGGGGGACCACCTCGATGTCCTCGGGGCGCGGGATGGCCACCCGCTCGGTCATGTGGCCCACCACCTCATCCATCATGAAAAACACCGGCGTGCGGTAGAGCTCCGCCAGGTTGAAGGCCTTGATCATGAGGTCAAAGCACTCCTGGGGGGAGTTGGGGGAAAGAGCAATGATGTTGTAATCGCCGTGGGACCCCCACCGCACCTGCATCATGTCCGCCTGCGCCGGCAGCGTGGGCAGCCCGGTGGACGGTCCACCCCGCTGCACATCCACAAAAACGCAGGGGGTCTCGGTCATGGCCGCGTAGCCGATGTGCTCCATCATCAGCGAAAGCCCCGGGCCCGAAGTGACGGTCATGACCTTATGACCCGCCCACGCCGCGCCGAGAATGGCAATGGAGGAGGCAATTTCGTCCTCCATTTGAATGAAAACGCCGCCCACCAGGGGGATGCGGGCGGCAAAGCGCTCCACCACTTCGGTGGATGGGGTAATGGGGTAACCCGCCGCAAACCGACAGCCGGCAGCAATGGCGCCTTCACAGGCGGCGTGGTCCCCGTCAATAAAGTGCAACCCAGTCAGCACACCCTTTGGGTCCGCGTGCACCTTTTGGCCTCCTTACGTTACGCAGCCGGCGCCGATGTGGCCAGCTTTTCCAGATCCTTGAACTTCACCCCGAAAATGGCGTAATCCGGGCAGTACAAGCCGCAGAGATCGCAGCCGGTGCAATCCTCCGGCCGCGCCAGCACCGGGTAGTGGTAGCCCTTGCGGTTAAAGTCCTTGGAAAACTCCAGGCAGTGAGTTGGGCAAAAGTCAATGCAGAAGGAGCACCCTTTGCAAATTTCCTTGTTTAAAATGATGGTCCCCTTGGGTTTCTTGGCGGGTTCGTCAGCCATCGTTCGTCCCCCCCTCGCCAGCCATACTACGCCTGCTTGGCGGTATTGGCAAGCTCAAATTTACAAATGAGACGCCATCTCTATTATTTGTCAATTCCTTTCGTGATGACCGAAGCTTGAGAAAGGGTGTACTATTGCAAGGGGAGGGACGCTCGTGTGGCAGGAACGTGAGCTCACCGAAAAGTTCGTGGACATCATTGCCCACGCCTCCACCCAACTCCCACCGGATGTGGTGGAGGCCCTGCGCCAGGCCCGGGAGAAGGAAGAAGCGGGCTCTCTGGCGCAAAAAGCGCTGGACACCATCCTTCGCAACGTGGAGCTGGCAGGCGGGGCATGGCAACCCATTTGCCAGGACACGGGAACGCCGCTGGTGTGGATCCACCACCCCGTGGGGGTTTCCACCAGGATGCTCACCCGTGCCTTCACCGAAGCGGTGAAGCAAGCCACGGCCAAGCAGCTCCTGCGCCCCAACGCTGTGGACCCCTTGACCGAGAAAAACACCGGCAACGGGGCGGCCCCCGGCATTCCCACGGTTCACTGCGAGGAATGGGACGAGGAGGACCTGGAGGTACACCTCATCCTCAAAGGGGGCGGCTGCGAAAACGTGGGGGCTCAGTACTCGCTGCCCAACTCCGCCCTGGGAGCCGACCGCAACCTGGAAGGGGTGCGGCGCTGCGTGCTAGACGCCGTGCACAAGGCGCAAGGCAAGGGTTGCGCCCCGGGGATCTTGGGGGTTTGCTTTGGCGGCGACCGCGGCTCCGGTTACGTGGAGTCCAAGCGGCAGCTTCTGCGGCGCCTGGATGACCGCAACCCCATCCCTGAGCTGGATGCGCTGGAGCAACGCCTCCTCAAGGAAGCCAACGAGCTGGGCATCGGCCCCATGGGCTTTGGCGGAAAGACCACAGTGTTGGGGGTAAAGATCGGGTATTTGGGGCGCTTGCCTGCCTCGTACTTCGTTTCGGTTTCCTACATGTGCTGGGCCAACCGTCGCGCCGGGGCGCGCATCAGCCCCAAGGGGGAAATCACATGGCTCGACTGACGCTTCCCACCGACGAAGCCACCATTCGTTCCTTACGGGTGGGCGATTTTGTGGAGCTTTCCGGGCGGGTCATCACCGGCCGGGACGCCGCCCACCACTGGCTGGTGAAGGCCTTCCGCCAGGAAGTGGCTCCCTACCTCAAGGACTCGGTGATTTACCACGTGGGACCGGTGGTTCGCAAAAACCCGGACGGCACCTACACCTTCGTGGCTGCCGGGCCCACCACCTCCGCCCGCGAGGAACCCTACCAGGCGGACGTGATCGGCATGTACGGCGTCCGCGGCGTCATCGGCAAGGGGGGCATGGGCGCCAAGACCCTGGAGGGCTTAAAAAAGCACGGTGCCGTTTACTTCCACGCCATTGGCGGGGCCGCGCAGGTGCTGGCCCAGTGCGTCAAGCGCGTGGAAACCGTGTTCATGCTTGAGGAGTTCGGGGTTCCCGAAGCCCTTTGGGTCATCGAGGTGGAGGACTTCCCGGTGGTGGTCACCATGGACGCCCACGGCAACTCCCTGCACAGGGAAATCGAGGGGCAAAGCGGGGAAAGGCTGAAGAGCCTTTTGGGGTTGAGCGCGTAGCCAGGGTGTGGCTATCCCGGGCTTCCTAGATCGGGCCGCTGTCCACTGAAAGCAGCAGCTGCAACCGCGGGGCGCCAGCTCGGCGCCCTTTTCTCTGGTGGCAAACTCACATTTGGTGGCACGTTTCTTGTAGGATTGCCAGCGGATGGGTTGGTTTGCCGATCGCCGGTTCCGCCTGGGGCTGGAGCTTTCGCTGCTCCTGCACCTCCTGCTGCTGCTCCTGCCCGAGCGTCTCACCCCCGTGAACCCGGTGGCCGCCAAACCGGTGGTACAGGCGCAAAAGGAGGAACCACCGCTGCGCTTTGAGCTGGTGGAGCTCCCCAACCAAAGGGAAGAGCAACCGAGCCGCCCGGACGCCCCCGCTTCGGACCTTTCCCGCCGGGCCCACGGCGGCAGCGGGGAAAAAGCCGAAAGACCCGGCGTTTCCGGCACCAGCCCCGAGCTGCGAGTGGCCCCACCCTCCCCTTTCGAAAGCCAGGAAACCCCTTCGCGCCCGTCCTCGTCCGCCCAGCAGCCGTCCCCAAGCCAACAGGCCCCACAAAGCTCGGGTGAGCGCAACCCGGTGGAGAAAGCCGATGACGAGGGTTCAGGGATCTTTGCAAGACGTGAGGAAAAACCCATCCCCCAGCCGGCCGCTCCCGAGCCCAGGCCCGCCCTCCGCGGCTTGAACCCCTTTTCCTCCCCGGGCCTGGGGGTCCTTCCCGACCGAAAAGGGGGGCAGGTGGACCTGGGCCCCCTTTCCTTTGACACCCAGTGGTACGACTGGGGGCCCTACGCTGCCGAAATGCTGCGGCGAATCCGCTATCACTGGCGGATCCCCGAGCTGGCCCAGCTGGGGGTGCCGGGCGTGGTGCGCATTCGCTTTTTTATCGAAAAGGACGGGAGGGTCACCGGCCTTACGATCCTCAAAGACTCGTCCCACCCCCCCATGGATTTTGCCGCTCGTGACGCAATCCTCAACGCCTCTCCCCTGCCGCCGCTGCCCAAGGAGGTGGGGGTGGAAAGGGAAGGGGTGATCATCACCTTTTACTACAATGTCCGTCCGCCTGAGGACAGCTAAGGAGGTTGCCCGTGCTCGAATGGTTTCTCCGCGGTGGTCCGGTCATGTACCCGCTGTTGGCCCTGTCGCTTTTGGGCCTGGCTATCGTCGTGGAACGGCTTTTGGTGCTTCGCGAGAAGAACTTCCTCGACCCAGCGCAAATGGCGGTTTTGGGCGAGCTTCTCGCCGCCGGCGAATTCACCCGCGCCCGGGAGTACTGCGCCGGCCACACCGGGCCCTTGCCGGTGCTGGTGACCACGCTCTTGGACAACCGGCACGCCCCTTACGACGAGCTGAAAGAGCTCTTGGAAGACACCGGGCGTCACCAGCTGCGCTTTCTGGAGCGGGGCTTAGGGGCGCTGGCCACAGTGGTGGCGGCAGCGCCGCTTCTGGGGCTTTTGGGCACGGTTCTGGGCATGATTCAGGTGTTTGAAGCGGTGTCTTTGGCCGGCACCGTGCGTGGGGAACAGCTCTCCGCCGGCATTGCCCAGGCCCTCATTACCACCGCCGCCGGGCTCATCATTGCCATCCCCATGCTGTTCCTCCACGCTTACCTGGAAGGCAAAGCGCAGAGCCTGGTGCAGGCCATTGAAGCCCGGACGCTGGAGTTCCTCCACCTGGTCCGCCGCCCCAAGCAGGAGAGCTAAGCCATGCGCTTTTCCCGGCCCCGCTCCCGAGCCCCGCGCATTGACATTTCCCCGCTCATTGACGTGGTTTTCCAGCTGCTGCTGTTTTACGCGGTAACCACGCAGTTTGTAACCCCCGAGCGGTTGAAGCTGCAGCTCCCCGAGGCCCGCACCGCCGAAGCTGCCAAAACCACAAAACCCCAGGAAGCGGAAATTCTCGTCACCAGCACCGGCGAAATTCTCGTGGCCAACAGGGTGGTGAGCGAAGAGCGCCTGGAGGCAGAAATTCGCGCGCTGCTCAAAGGGCAGGCCGAGCGCAGCGTCACCATCCGCGGGGACAAAGGCGCCCCCTACGGCACGGTCATGAAGGTGCTGGATGCCGCCCGCCTGGCCGGCGCCCAGCACATCAACCTGGTCGCCGCAAAACCCGCCGAAGCTCGAAGGTAAGGCCAGGAGCGCGAGCGCTGGAAGACTCCGGCTGCTCAAGCGTTCCCATGGTCGTGGGATAATCCCCCGGCGAGGAGAAAGACCATGGAGCGAAAAGCGTGGGCCGAACCGTACCGCATCAAGATGGTGGAGCCTTTACGGATGCTTTCCCGGGAAGAGCGGGAGCAAAAGCTTTCGGAAGCCGGGTACAACACGTTCCTGCTGCGCTCGGAGGACGTTTACATTGACCTTTTGACCGATTCCGGCACCAACGCCATGAGCGACTACCAGTGGGCCGGCATGATGCTGGGGGACGAAGCCTACGCCGGCAGCCGCAACTTTTACTACCTGGAAGCCAACATGCAGAAGTACTACGGCTACAAGTACCTGGTCCCCACCCATCAGGGGCGGGGGGCGGAGCACCTCATCTCCCGCATCCTTATCAAGCCCGGGGACTTCATCCCCGGCAACATGTACTTCACCACCACCCGGCAGCACCAGGAGCTGGCCGGCGGCACGTTTGTGGACGTCATCATTGACGAAGCTCACGACCCAGCATCCACCCACCCCTTCAAGGGCAACGTGGACCTGGACAAGCTGGAAAGCCTCATCAAGAAGGTAGGTGCGGAAAAGGTCCCCTACGTGAGCCTGGCAGCCACCGTGAACATGGCCGGCGGACAACCGGTTTCCATGGAAAACGTGCGGGCGGTGCGGGAGCTTACCGCGCGATACGGTATCCGCGTCATCCTGGACGCCACCCGCGCAGTGGAAAACGCCTTTTTCATCAAGGAGCGGGAGCCCGGGTACCAGCACAAGACCATTGCCGAAATCCTCAAAGAGTTTTGCTCCTACACCGACGGCTGCACCATGAGCGGCAAGAAGGACCTCCTGGTGAACATTGGCGGGTTTTTAGCGGTCAATGACGAGGAGATCTTTCAGCAGGCCCGCAACCTGGTGGTGGTGTACGAAGGGCTGCACACTTACGGCGGGCTTGCCGGCCGGGATCTGGAGGCCATGGCCCGCGGCATGGAAGAAGCGGTGCAGGAGGACTACATCCGCCATCGCGTCCTGCAGGTGCGCTATCTGGGAGAAAAGCTGCAACAGCACGGGGTTCCCATCGTGGTGCCCATCGGTGGGCATGCGGTTTTCCTGGACGCCAAGCGCTTTTTGCCCCACATCCCCCAGGACCGCTTCCCCGCCCAAACCCTGGCGGCGGCCATTTACGCCGACTCGGGGGTCCGCAGCATGGAGAGGGGCATTGTCTCCGCCGGGCGCGACCCCAAAACCGGAGATCACCGCTACCCCAAGCTGGAGCTGGTGCGCCTCACCATCCCCCGGCGGGTGTACACCAACGCCCACATGGACGTGGTGGCGGAGTCGGTGGCGGCGGTTTACCAAGAACGCGAAAAGCTTTCGGGGCTCAGGATGGTGTACGAGCCCACGTACCTGCGCTTCTTTCAGGCGCGCTTCGAGCCTTTGGCCAGCTAAATCAAGGCGTTCGGCGTTACTGCCCGCCGGCGGCAAAGGCCACCACCTGCCGCAGGAGCTCGCCCACGTGGTCGGCCACCGGCGCCAAATCCGGGCGGTTGAAAACCGCCAGCGCCCCCTGGGGCCGCATGGCCCGCACAACCACCTGACCCTCCTCCACGGAAACCGTGACGTTGCAGGGCAGGAGAACGCCGGCCTGGGGCTCGGCGGAAAGCACCTGGTGGGCGGAAGGGGCATGGCAGGCGCCAAGGATCAGGTACGGGGGCCGATCCACGTCCAGCTTCTTCTTGAGCGTGGCCTGCACGTCAATTTCGCAGAGGACGCCAAAGCCCCTCTCCGCCAGGGCTTGCCTTGCCCTTTCCACGGTTTCTTCAAAACCAAACTGAGATTTCTCCTCAAAAGCAACGGATGTTTCCCGCATGTCTGCTCCCTCCCGCAGCGTCTTACTCCTTCTGGTCTGCCAGGCCCAACCCTGCCTTTAAGGGCTCGCCGAGCCCTTTTAGATCCCTCAAGAAAAGCCGCTGGAGCAAGAGGAGGCCGAGGACCCGCAGGGGGCACTGGCGCTCGTGCTGCTGGCAAAGGTGGATAAAACCTTCTTCACCTCTTGACTGCCGCACTGGGGGCAGGACACGCCCTGGCTTCCGGCCCCCATGCGTTGCCAGACCTCAAAGCGATGCCCGCAGGCTTCGCACTGGTACTCGTAAAGCGGCATAGCTACCCTCCGCAACGCCCCCAAAGCTGATCCCAAATGTTGCTGGGGATGCCCTGGGGAAAGGCTTCGTCGGTGGACATGATGCGACCGCAGCTCTGGCACCGCCAGAGCAGCATCCCTCACGTGGGAACCGGCCGCAGATGCCCGCCGCACGCGGGACAGGCCGGCTCTTGCCGGTGTTTTTCCTGCTTTTCGCTCATCGCTCAGCTTCCTCCTTAGAATCGCCCGTCACGTTGCAGCTGTCCTGACCTGCAGACCGACCACCGGTCGGTCGGGGGGCCGCTCAGGTGGGCACCCCGAGTTTGGGCAGGATAAAGGCCTGGAGCACCACCCAAAACACCATGAACCCCAGAAAGACCAAGCCCTCCAGCACCCTTACCCCCCCTCTCCCAGGACCCTGCGGGCGTGGGAAATGGCTTCTCTCTCTTCCTCAGCAGCGCGCTCGATGCCATCGCAAATGGCCCGGCAAATTTGAAAGACCGAACTATCGGCCACCGAGTAGTAAATGTTGACACCGTCCCGCCGACACGTGACAAACCCCGCCTGCCGCAAGACGCCCAGATGCTTGGAGACGTTAGCCTGGCTGCCGCCCACTTCGGCAAGGATGTCGGTGACCCGCATCTCGCCCTTCTGCAGCAGGTGAAGAATCGCCAGTCGCGTGGGATCGGCTAAGGATCTGAGCCTATCAGCGATCTTTTCAAACAACAGCTCAGCTTTGGGATCCACGTTCGCCCCCCCAACCGCAATATAACTTTCTGCCAATATTTGGGCAAGTTGCGCCAGGGTGGCGGGGGTCAGCTGGATCCGTCGGCGCTTCACAACTTCACCTCGTTAACATCCCAGGACACCAGCTTCAGCTTTTCCCCACACTCCCGGCAGAACTCCCGCAGGGTGGAGAGAAGCGTTTCCAGAGTGCTTTCGGAAAGCACCGTGAAGATGAGCGCCGAGGTCTTGGGGAAGGCGCGGGAGCCCAACCGGGGTCCGGTGGTGCCGACCCCAACCACCCGGGGGATTTCGGTGTAGCCCTCCACCCCCACCCGGTTGAGCAGCACCTCCAGCTCTTCCTTCTTGCTTTCATCCACAATGATCATCAAAAACTTCATGGCGCTACTCCTTTAAGCCCAAGGCCCGCAACAGGCTGATCATGGGGCACCACTTGGTGAACGCCGACTGCAGCAGGTTCAGGCCCACAAAGGCCGTGAAGTAGTAAAAGTTCGGGTTGACCCAGTGCCCCAAGGCCAGAGAAACCAGCACGAAAAACCCGGCAATGGCTCGCAACGCTTCGTTAATCGTCATGTTCTTAACCCCCCTTTCTTACTCGTCGCCGTTGGCGGAGATTACCTTCTCCACCCCCACGGTCCTCACGTACATGAAGTACAAGAGCGGAATCACCACCAACGTTAGCATGGTGGAGACCACCACCCCCGAAATCAGCGCCACCGCCAGCCCCTGGAAGATGGGGTCCAGAAGGATGACAGCCCCGCCCACCACCAGCGCTGCCGCGGTGAGAGCAATGGGCCGGAAGCGCACCGCCCCCGCTTTGATCACGGCGTTTTCCAGGGTTTCACCGGATCCCAGCTCCAGGTTGATGAAGTCCACCAGCAAAATCGAGTTGCGGACGATGATCCCCGCCAGAGCAATAAAGCCAATCATGGAGGTAGCGGTGAAGAAGACGCCAAACAAGCCGTGAGCGGGGAGAATGCCCACCAACGTGAGGGGGATGGGCGCCATGATGATGAGGGGAGTTACGAAGGAGCGGAACCACCCCACCACCAGCAGGTAAATGAGCACCAAAACCACCGCAAAGGCCACACCCATATCGCGGAACACCTCGTAGGTAATGTGCCACTCCCCATCCCACTTGAGGCTGTAGCGGGTGTTGTCGGCGGGCAAATGGGTGGAGATCACCTCGATGGGCTGGCCATCGGGACCCCTGAGGCTGGCGATTTGCCGCTCCATGGCGAGAATGCCGTACACCGGCGCTTCCAGAACGCCTGCCATTTCCGCCACCACGTAGGTCACCGGCCGCAGGTTCTTGTGGTAAATGAAGCGCTCACGGCTGGTGGGAACCACCGTCACCAGCTCGGAAAGCGGCACCAGTTGGCCGGCGGCTCCGTGCAACCGCACGTCCAGGAGGCTGGCCACACTGGAGCGCTGGGCCCGCTGCAGCCTAAACACCAGAGGCACCGGAGTACGCGAGCGTTCGTCGTGGAGAAGCGTCACCTCCGCCCCATCCAGGGCCACCCGCAGGGCGCGGGCAATCATTTCCGGTGTGATGCCGGCGCGCATGGCCTTTTCCCGATCCACCCGCAGGTCCAGCTTCGGCGCCGGGTCCTCCACGTACCAGTCCACGTCCACAACGCCCGGGGTTTGTTCAAAGATCTTCCGCACCTCCTGCGCCAGGGCCAGCCGCACCTCCAGCTCCGGGCCGTAAACTTCCGCCACCAGCGTGGAAAGCACCGGCGGGCCGGGAGGCACCTCGGTCACCTTGACGTTGGCCGGGGTCTTTGCCACCACCGGTTGCAAAAGCTCCCGCACCGCCTTGGCAATGTCGTGACTGGCCCGGGAACGGTGGTGCTTGGGCAAGAGGTTGACCTGGATGTCCGCCACCAGCGGCCCTGAGCGCAGGAAGTAATGGCGGACCAGGCCGTTGAAGTTAAAGGGGGCCGAAGTTCCCACGTAAACCTGCATGTCGGTGATTTCCGGGACCTGCCTGAGGGTTTCCGCCAGCTCCCGGGCTACCGCCGCCGTAGCTTCTAAGGTGCTGCCCTCGGGCATATCAATGACCACCTGCAGCTCGCTCTTGTTGTCGTACGGCAGCATCTTTACCGTCACCACTTTGAGGACCACCAGCACCATGGATCCCAGGAGCAACACCACCACTCCGGCCAAAAGCGCCCACCGTCGCCAGGCCGAAGCCAGAAGTGGCGTGAAGAGCTTTTGATAGAAACGGTGCAGCTTGCTTTCCTCAGGGGTTTCTGCATCGGGTTCCGCTTCGCCAGACAAATGCGCTTCCGCCCACTTGCGGAAGAGCTTGAAGGTAAGCCACGGGGAAACCACAAAGGCGACCAGCAAAGAGAACAGCATGGCCGCCGAAGCGTTAATGGGGATGGGGCGCATGTATGGGCCCATCAACCCCGACACAAAGGCCAGAGGCAAAAGGGCCGCCACCACCGTGAAGGTGGCAAGGATGGTGGGGTTTCCCACCTCGTCCACCGCGTACACCGTGGCCTGGCGCGGAGGCGCCCACCCCAGTTCGTAGTGCCGGTGGATGTTCTCCACCACAACGATGGCGTCATCCACCAGGATGCCGATGGCAAAGATGAGGGCAAAGAGCGTGACCCTGTTGAGGGTGTAGCCAAAGAGGTACGAGGATGCCAGCGTCAGAGCCAGGGTTGCCGGCACCGCCACCGCCACCACGATGGCTTCCCTTCGCCCTAACGCGAAGGCCATCAACAGCACCACGGCAAAGGTGGCAATGGCCATGTGCTCGATGAGCTCCGAGGACTTCTCGTTGGCGGTAAAACCGTAGTCCCGGGTCTTGGTGACGCGCACCGAAGAGGGGATCACCTTGCCCTGCAGCGTGGTCAGGTGGCTGTCCAGCTCCCGCACCAGCTGCACCGCGTTGGTGCCGGGCTTTTTGGCCACCGCCACGGTCACCGCCGGCGCCACCAAGCCGGCAGGCAAGCCCTTTTCGTGGCCGGCGGGGCCACCGATCATCCACGCGTACTGGTTGGGTTCCTCGGGGCCATCGGCCACCTCGGCCACGTCCCTGAGGTAAACCGGTCGGCCAGCGTACACCGCCACCACCGCATTGGCCACCTCTTGCGCCGAGCGGAAGAACGCGCTCACGTCCACCAGCACTTCCTGGTCGGCCTGGGCAAAGGAGCCTGCCGGCAAGCTCCAGTTCAGGCCAGCCACCGCCTGGTAGGCCTGGAGCAAAGACACGTGATGGGCGGCCAAGCGATCCTTGTCAAAGGTCACACGCACCACCCGCCGCTGCCCTCCCAGCACCCACACCTGCGCCACCCGGGGGTGGCGGGTGAGCTCGTTCTTGAGCTCTTCGGCCACCTGCCTTAAGGCTACCGGCGGCTCCGAGGGCGACCAGAGGGTGTAGGCCACCACCGGCACGTCGTCAATGGAGCGAGGCGCCACCACCGGTGGCATCGCCCCCGCCGGCAGCGTCGGGGTAAGCTCCGCCAGCTTGCTGTGCACCCGCACCACCGCCTGGTCGGGGTCCGTGCCCACCAGGAAGCGCACGATGATCATGCCCCCTGAAGGCTGGGAGGTGGAGTAGATGTACTCCACGTTGGGGATCTCGTAGAGGGCCTTCTCCAGCGGGGTGATGAGCCGGCGTTCCACCTCCTGCGCGGTGGCCCCCGGGAAGCCCACAAACACGTCCACCATGGGCACCTTGATTTGCGGTTCTTCCTCCCGCGGAGTGACCATCACCGCAAAGGCACCCAGGAGCAAAGAGAACACCACCAAGAGGGGCGTGAGTTTGGACTCAAGGAAAGCCTTGGCAATTCGGCCGGAGGCCCCCAGCGGGCGCCTGGCCATGCGCAGCCGCATGGCTTCCCTTTTTGTAAGCTGCAGGTTGTTCTTTTCCCCGTTCACGGCTTACACCTCCTCCACCCGCGCTCCATCCGCTGGGGGCTGGGGCAGATCCACCAGCACCCGTTCGCTCCCCGAAAGGCCGGAAAGCACCTCCACCATCCCGTTTTCCTCCGGTCCCATGGTGACCACCCGGGATCGCGCCTGGCCCTGGGCATCCACCACCACCACCATGGTGAGGCCGCCCACGTTGAGGACCGCCTCCTTGGGTAGCAGGAAGGCCTGACGCTGGGCCCCGGGCAGCAGGGCACGCCCCGCCGAGCCGGCCGGAACCCCCTCTTGATCCAGGGCCAGCTTGACCGTGAAGGAGTGCGTGGCGGGATCAGCTGAGGGCGTGATTTCCACCACCTTTCCGGTAAACGCCCTTCCGGGTTGGGCATCCAGGGTCACCGGCACTTCCTGGCCCAGGCTCAAGGCCACTTGCGACCACGTGCCCTCGGGCACGGTAACCACCAAGCGCCTACCGGTGGCCGACTCCAGCATCACCAGCGGTCGGCCGGGCGCCGCCAGGTCCCCCGCTTCCACCAGCTTGGCGGTGACGTAACCGTCGAAGGGCGCCACCACCCGGCTTTCCCTGGCCACGGAGCTGGCTGCTGCCACCGCACCCTCCGCCTGCTCTACCGCTCCTTTGGCTTGCTCGTACAGCATTTTGGCCATATCGAGCTCCAGTTCAGAAGCGGCCTTGGCCTCGTAAAGGGCCTTGAAGCGCTGGAAGTTCCTTTCAGCCAAGGCCAATGCCGCACGAGCTTGCGCCAAAGCCCCGCGGGCCTGAGCCTCCTGGCCCTTGGCGGTCTCGGGATCGATGTCCACCAGCACTTGCCCCTTGCGCACCCGATCTCCCGGTTTCACGTGAACCGCCAGCACCGTGGCCATCACGCGAGAGGACACCGCTGCGGTCTTTTCCGCTTCCACCGTGCCCATCACCGCGTGCTGCTCCTTTTTCGTGACGGCATTGACCGCCACCACGCGGGCTTTCACGCTCCCTACCTCCTGGGCGGGGGCCGCCACGTGGTCCTTTCCCCCTTTGCAACCCGCAGCCAAAACTCCCAAGGTCAAAACCCAAACCCACGTCTTGCTCATGATCTCCTCCTTGCGAAAAACCTACTGCAGCGCCGATTCCGGTTCCCGGCCGGCTTTGACGGCCAGGCGCAAAAGGGCCAGGTGCGCTTCAGCTCGCGCCACCAGCTCTCGCGTTTCCGCTTCCCGCCGGGCGGTGTCGGCGTCCAAAAGGTCAATCATCTTCACCACCCCCTGCCGGAACCGCTCGGTAGTGACCCGTTCCACCTCCGCCGCGGCCTGCAGGGCTTTGCGGGCGGTGGCCACCCGTGCCACCGCCACCTGCGCTTCCACGTACGCTTGCCGCACTTCCAGCGCCACCCCCTGGCGGGCAAACCTCACCTGCTCGCTTCCCGCGCGCGCTTCGGCCCGGGCGGCCGCCACCGCCGCACGGTCAGACCCGCCGGCAAAGAGGTTGGCTCCCACCACGGCCATTACCGTGGTGCTGTCGCCGTGGGTGCCAAAGAGCGTGTCGTCCACCCAGTCAGCTCGGGCCACGATCCCCGCCTTGGGCAGGAAGGCGGCCTTTTTCACCTGGGCTTCCAGCTCCGCGGCCTTAACCATGGCCTCGGCCCCCCTCACATCGGGGCGGGCTTCCGCGGTGGCCAGGTACTCCTCAAGGCCACCAGCGGGCCCGGCAGGCAATGCCAAGGGCTTAATCTCAAAGCGCTCCGTTTGCTCCAGGCCCAGCCGGAAAGCCAGGTTGGCTTGCGCAACTTCTTCCTGGCCTTTGGCCTGCGCCAAGAGGTCTTCAAGCCGTGAAAGCTCCACCTGCGCCCGCAGGTACTCGGCTTCCACCAGCATGCCCTGATCCACGTACGCCTTGGCCAAAGCCACATGGGCCGCCACCGTGTCGCGAGCCTTCTGCAGCAACGCCACGTACTCCTGGGCTTGGGCCAGCATCACGTAGGCCTCCGCCGCAGCCAGGGCCGCTTGCCGCTCAGCCCACTGTCTGGCCAGCGTTTTGCTTTCCGCAAAGCGCTGGGCTTGGGCGATCCGGGAAGAGAGCTCCCCGCCCGTGTACACCGGCAGCTGCAGCTCAAAGCGGGAAATGGCGGTGTCCAGCTTTTTCGGGCGGTTGGGATCTGTGGTCATGAAGGTTGGAAAGGAAAAGCGCTCCTGGTTGAGCTTGAGGGCAAAGGCCTCAGCCGGTGAGTCGGTGCGGATGAACACCTCATCGAAGCGCAGGCTGGGAAGGCGGAAGCCCTTGGCTTGATTCACGCGCTGCGCGGCCGCTTCCTCTTCGGCTTTGGCCGCCTGCACCGTGGCTTGCCGCTCCCGCGCCAGACGCATGGCTTCTTCCAGGCTCAACTCCCGGGCCCATGTGCTGCTGGCCCAAAGCCCCAAAGAACACACGAGCATCCAAACTCCACGTCTCATGCTCCCTCCATCACCATATGGTTATACAAGAGATCAAATCCGGTGTCAAGGGGGCCGAAGGCCTGTTCCTGCAGTGACGGGTCGGCTACCAAGGAGAAACAAAAAAACCCCGGTGTTTTACCGGGGGGAGGGTTGCGGATGTTGGGTTTGCTCTAAAACCGGGCCACGAGGCCGATGCGGATCTCGCCGGAACCGTAAAAGCGGCCTTTGGAAATTTGGCCGCCACCGAGGACGGCAAAGGAAGGCGAAACGGGCCATTCCAGGTTGGCCGCCAGAGCCCAGTTGTCCCCGTAAATTCGCGATTTGGTAAAACCCTGGGCTTCCACGCGAAGGGTTCCCTTGCCGAAAGGCCGCTTCCCCAGCACACCCACCATGGCGATGTCGTCCTGGGACTCCTCGCCGCGGGGGCGCTCCAGGATGCCGATCCCCCCAAAGGCCGACACTTCCCAGCCGCGGAAAGGAGCACCGGCAAAAACGTGCATGAAGAAGTCCGTTTGGTTGGTGCCGAAGTCCTTGTTGGAGGGGGTGTTGGGCAGCTTGGCGCCGAACCGCACCCCGTACTTCAAGCGCTCTCGGGCATCGCCCAGGATGAACTTCCCCCAAACCGCAAAGTCGCCCACGGCGCTGGAACCCTTGCCCCGTTCAGGTTCGAAAACTTTGTAAATCATGCCGTCCACCGAAAGCTCAGCGTTGGGCGCCGCCCCGTAGGTAATGGCCAGGTACGGCCCCCAAAGGTCGCCCGGTCGCTGGGAGCGCAGGGAACGCATTTGCAACACGGTCAGGGCCCCAAAATCAATCCGGAAGCTGTAGAGCGGCAAAACGCTCAAATCCGGGGTGAGCGCTGGCAGCCCCATGGAAACCGCACCCACCTGGGGGACCCCTATCCCCAGGAGAAGCAGCAAAGCCAATACGACCTTTTTCAGGTTCATCGGCTCAGTCCCCAGATTTTTTAGCGCCACCCACGCCCAACTTAGGCGCTCTTTTCCTTGGCCTTTTCTTCTTTCGCTTCCTTGGCCTTCTTGGCTTCCGGCAGCTTGTAATCCACGAACTCCAGGATGGCCAGCTCGGCCCCATCGCCCTTGCGAGGTCCGAGCTTCACAATCCGGGTGTAACCGCCGGGGCGGGTGGCAAAGCGGGGGGCGATTTCCGAAAACAGCTTCTTGATGAGGTCCCGATCGGAAATCCAGCGGTTCACCAAACGACGGGCGTGAACCGAGTTCTTGCGCCCCAAGGTCACCATGCGTTCGGCAATGGGCCGAAGCTCCTTGGCCTTGGGCAAGGTGGTGATGATGCGCTCGTGCTTTATAAGCGAAAGCAACTGGTTGCGGAACAGGGCCCGCCGGTGTTCGGAAACGCGGCCGAGCTTTCTGCCAGCGCGGTTGTGTCGCATGGTTCGCCTCCTTATGTTCCGTTACGCGCCCGAAACGGGCATGCCCAGGGCCAGCCCCTCGCGGTCCAAGGCCTTTTTGATGGCGCTCACGGCGGTTTTACCCAGCCGCGGCAGCTCCAGAAGCTCATCCTCGGTGCGTGCCACCAGGTCGCGGAGGGTGAGAATGCCGGCGTTGCGCAAGGCCGTTTCCGTGGCCTTGGCGAGCTCCAGGACCTCAATCCCCTGCCCCAGCTTCCCGGCAGCTCCGCCCGCCGCCGCTGCTGCCAGCGGCGCCTGAGTCCCAAAGATGGCCAGATGCTCGGAAAGGAGCTGCGCCGCTTCCACCAGGGCAGTGTGTGGGGTGATGGCGCCGTTAGTCCAAATTTCCAGGATCAGCTTTTCGTAGTCGGTGGCTTGCCCCACACGGGCCGGCTCAATGCGGAAGTTGGCCTTCCGCACCGGTGAGAAGGAAGCATCCACAGGGATAAAGCCAATGCCCCGCTCCTCATCCCGCCGCTCCTCCGAAGGGACCCACCCGCGCCCGCGCTCAATGATGAGCTCGGCCTCCAGCTTGGTTTTCTCCGAAAGCTGGCCCAGATACACGCTTTGATCCACCACCTCCAGCTCGGAGCCGGCCTTAATGTCGGCAGCGGTGATGGTTCCCGGGCCGGTGACGGAAATGGTGGCGGTGGTTTTCACCCCCGAGTGCAGCCGCAGCGGCACCCGCTTGAGGTTGAGGATGAAGTCGGTGACGTCCTCCACCAGGCCGGGGACGCTGTCCAGCTCGTGAGCCACGCCGTTGATGCGCACCGCGGTCACCGCCGCACCTTCAATGGACGACAGCAGGATGCGACGGAGGGCGTTGCCCACCGTCACCCCCCAGCCGCGCTCAAAGGGCTGTGCTGTGAAAACCCCATAGGTGGTCGTGGAGGCCTTGCGGTCAAACTCCACGCTTTGGGGCTTAACAATTTCCAAGGTTCTCATGACCCCTCCTTACCGCGAGTACAGCTCGACGATCAGTTGCTCTTGTACCGGCGTGCGGATGTCGCTGCGGGTGGGCAGGGCCAGGACCTTCCCCTTGAAGTTTTCGGCATCCAGCTCCAGCCACGGGGGCACGCCCCGGGCCTGGGCGGTTTCCAGCGCTTCCTGAACGAAGAGGTTGGAGCGCATCTTCTCGCGCAGCGCGATTTCCATGCCCGGCTTCACGGAGAACGACGGAATGTTGACCTTCCGCCCGTTGACCAGGATGTGCCCGTGTCGCACCAGCTGCCGGGCCTGGGCCCGGGAAGACGCAAAGCCCAGCGAGTACACCACGTTGTCCAGGCGCAGCTCCAACAGGCGGAGCAGGTTCTCGCCGGTGACGCCCTTTTGCCGCGCCGCCTCTTCAAAGTAGCGCCGGAACTGGGCCTCCAGCACGCCGTAAACGCGACGCACTTTTTGCTTTTCCCGCAGCTGCAGGCCGTAGGGCTGCATCTTGTTGCGGCGCTTCCCGTGCTCCCCAGGGGCGTAAGCCCGCCGCTCCACCGCGCACTTTTCCTTAAAGCACCGCTCCCCCTTGAGGAAGAGCTTCATGCCTTCCCGCCGGCAAAGCTTGCAAACCGGTCCTGTGTACCTTGCCACGTGTTCCTCCTTAAACCTTTACACCCTGCGCCGCTTGGGCGGACGGCAACCGTTGTGAGGAATGGGGGTGACGTCCTTAATGCTCTTGATTTCCAAGCCCGAGGCGGCCAGCGCCCGAATGGCCGATTCCCGTCCGGCCCCGGGGCCCTTGATGTGCACGTCCACCGACCGCACCCCGTGCTCCTGCGCTTGCTCGGCGGCGTTGCGGGCCGCCAGCTGCGCGGCGTAGGGGGTGCCCTTGCGGGATCCCTTGTAACCAATGCGCCCGGCCGAGCTCCAGCAAATGGTGTTCCCCGAAGGGTCGGTGATGGTCACGATGGTGTTGTTGAAGGTGGCCTGAATGTGGGCCACCGCATGAGGCACGTTTTTCTTTTCACGCCGCCGGGGCTTTTTTGCTCCTTGCGTTTTTGCCATGGTTACTTCACCCTCCTCACTTGGCTACCTTCTTCTTCTTGGCCACCGTTGCCCGCCGCGGGCCCTTACGGGTGCGGGCGTTGGTATGCGTGCGCTGGCCCCGAACCGGCAAACCCCGCCGGTGCCGCACCCCACGGTAGCAGCCGATTTCCATGAGGCGCTTGATGTTCATGGCTATTTCCTTGCGCAGGTCACCCTCAACCTTGATGTCCTCTTCCTGGATGACCCGGGCAATGCGGCGCACCTCATCTTCGGAGAGGTCCTTGCACTTGACCATCCCGTCCACACCGGCCTTGGCCAGGATCTTCTTGGCCAGCGAACGGCCAATGCCGTAGATGTAGGTGAGGCCGATCTCCACGTGCTTGTTTGGCGGCAAATCAACACCAACAATGCGGGCCACAGTCTTCCTCCCTTAACCCTGCCGTTGCTTGTGCTTGGGGTTTTCGCAAATCACGCGAATGACCCCTTTGCGACGGACGATCTTGCATTTCGCGCAAATCCGACGAACCGACGAACGAACTTTCATACCCCTCTCCTCACCGGTAGCGGTACACGATGCGCCCGCGGGTCAGGTCGTACGGTGAAAGCTCCACCAGCACCTTGTCCCCAGGGAGAATGCGGATGAAGTGCTTCCGCATTTTCCCAGAAATGTGGGCGAGCACCGTGTGACCATTTTCCAGCTCAACGCGGAACACCGCGTTGGGCAAGGCTTCCACAACGGTGGCCATGACCTCGATGGCCTCCTCTTTCGCCATCCCCACTCCTTACCCTTCCACTCCGAGCACCCAGGGGCCGTTTTCCGTGACGGCCACGGAGTACTCAAAATGGGCGGAAAGTTTACCGTCTTCCGTGCGCGCTGTCCAGCCATCGGCGTCCACGCGCACATGGGGGCTACCTTCGTTGACCATGGGCTCGATGGCCAGTACCAAACCGGGTCTCAGCTCGGGCCCCGTACCGGGGACTCCGTAATTGCAAACCTGCGGGTCCTCGTGGAGCGAGCGCCCAATGCCGTGGCCCACGAACTCCCGGACCACGGAGAAACCTGCCTCCTCGGCGTGCCTCTGGATGGCTGCCGACACATCGCCCAGCCGCCGTCCGGGGCGAGCTTCCTTCACCGCCAGCTCCAGGCACTCGCGGGTGACCTGCAGGAGGCGCTGGGCCTCTGGGGAGATCTTCCCCACCGGCAAAGTGACCGCCCCATCGCCGTAAAACCCATCCACCACTACCCCGCAGTCCAGGGAAATGATGTCCCCCTCCTTGAGGATGCAACGCTCGGACGGAATCCCGTGGACGATCACGTCGTTCACCGAGGTGCAGAGGGTAGCGGGATAGCCGTGGTACCCCTTGAATGCGGGCTTGGCGCCCTTGGCGAGGATGAAGTCCTCGGCCAGCCGGTCAAGCTCGGCGGTGGAAACCCCGGGGCGCACGTGATCGGCAAGCATGCGCAGGGTTTCCTGCACTAAAGCGTTGGCCTTGTGCATCACCGCCAGCTCCGCCCGGGTCTTGAGGACCATCAACGCTCGCGCCCTCCCCGCACGGCGTCGGCAAGCCGCAGGAACACCTCCTCAGGTGTGCCCTGGCCGGGAACCCTGGCCAGCACCCCACGCCCACCGTAGAGCTCCAGAAGCGGTTCGGTGTGGGTGCGGTAGACGGCCAGCCGCTGGCGGATGACCTCCTCCTTATCGTCCTCCCGCACCACCAGCTGGCTGCCGCACACATCGCAAACCCCATCCCGGGCCGGAGGCTGGGTGCGCAGGTGGTACACCGCACCGCAGGAGGGGCAGGAACGACGCCCGCCCAGCCTCGCCACCACCTCGTCGTCGGGAACCTCCAGGTACACCGCCACGTCCACCCGGCGCCCCAGTTCCGCCAGAAGCCCGTCCAAAAGCTCAGCTTGCGCCCGGGTCCGGGGGTAGCCGTCAAACACACAACCCGCCAAGCCCTGCTGGCTGTGCAGGCGGGTGACCAGCATTTTCGCCACCAGATCATCGGGGACCAGCTCGCCCTTTTGCATGTAGCTCGCCGCTTGCTGGCCCAACTCGCTGCCCTTGCCCACTTCCTCCCGCAACAGGTCACCGGTGGAGATGTGCAGAAGGTTGAAGGTGGCGGCCAAACGCTTGGCTTGCGTCCCCTTACCCGCACCGGGCGGGCCCAAGAGCACCACATCCAAAGCCCGGGTCACCATCCTAGCCTCGCCGACCCCGCAACCGCCGACCCTTCACAAAGCCCTCGTAGTGCCGCATCACCAGTTGCGCCTCGATTTGCGCCACGGTATCCATGGCCACACCCACCACGATGAGCAGCGAGGTGCCGCCAAAGTAGAACTTCACCCCCAAACCTTCGGTGAACCACCGCGGCAACAGCGAATCAAGGAACGGCCCAATAACGGGGATGGGCGCCACTTTGAAGCCAACGATGAGGATTTCCGGGAGAATGGCCACCAGCGCCAGGTAAATGGCACCCACGAAGGTGATGCGGGTGAGGACGCGGTCAATGAAATCGGCGGTGGGCTGACCGGCGCGCACACCGGGGATAAAGCCACCGTACTTACGCAGGTTATCGGCGGTGTCCTCAGGGTTGAAGATGATGGAGGTGTAGAAGTAGCAGAAGAAGATAATGGAGGCCACGTAGAAGAGGTTGTAAAGAGGCTCGCCGTAAGCCAGCGCCCGCGACACCGCGGCCACCCATGGGTGCTGGAAGAGCTGGGAAAGGGTCTGAGGGAACGAAAGGATGGACGCGGCAAAGATCACCGGGATCACGCCGCCGGTGTTCAGGCGCAACGGCAGGTAGGTGCTCTGGCCACCCATGATGCGGCGGCCCACCACCCTCTTGGCGTACTGCACCGGGATGCGGCGCTGGGCCCGTTCCATGAGCACAATGGCCGCCACCACCGCAAAGGCAAAGACGATAAAGATCACGGCGGTGAAGATGCTCATGGCACCGGTGCGGATGTCCTCCAGGGTGTTCAGAATGGCCCGGGGCAACCCCACCACAATGCCCGCAAAGATGATGAGGGAGATGCCGTTGCCAACTCCCCGTTCGGTAATTTGCTCACCCAGCCACATGACGAAGGCCGTACCGGTGACCAGGGTCAGCACCGTAAGGAAACGGAAACCCCAACCGGGGTGAGGCACCAACGGCGCACCCCCCGGGGCCGTGGTCTTTTCCAGAAACACGGCAATACCGGAGCCCTGGATGATGGAAAGGATCACCGTCCCGTAGCGGGTCCACTGGGTGATCTTCTTCCGCCCCAACTCCCCTTCCTTGGAGAGCTTCTCTAGGTAAGGCCAAACCACCGTCAAAAGCTGCAGGATGATGGAGGCGGAAATGTAGGGCATGATGCCCAGGGCAAACACGGTCATGCGCCCCAGAGCACCACCGGAAAAGAGGTTCAAAAACCCGAGGATGGTGCCCTGGGCTTGCCGCGTGAACTCCTCCAGCGCTTCCGGGTTAATGCCGGGCACCGGAATGTACGACCCCAACCGGTAAACCGCCAGCAAAAGGAAGGTAAACAGGACCCGCTTGCGCAGGTCGGGAATGGCAAAGATGTTGCGCAGGCTCTCGATCATGGGGCCAGCACCTCGCAGCGTCCGCCGGCGGCTTCAATGGCAGCCTTGGCTTGCGCGGAAAACTTGTGGGCCTTCACCACCAGGGGCCGGGTAATTTGCCCTTTGGCCAGGATTTTGACGCCATCCCCCAGCTTCTTCACGAGGCCCTCGGCCACCAGAAGCTCCGGGGTCACCTCGGTCCCCGCTGGAAAGCGCTCCAGCTGCTCGAGGTTCACGATGGCCATTTCCTTGGCAAAGATGTTGGTAAACCCGCGCTTGGGCAAGCGCCGCACCAGCGGCATCTGTCCGCCTTCAAAGTTGCGGCGACGACGGGTGCCCGAGCGGGAGAGAGCGCCCTTATGCCCACGACCGGCGGTTTTCCCGTGACCGGAGCCCGGACCCCGCCCCACGCGCTTGCGGTCTTTGGTTGCGCCCTTTCTCGGCGTGAGATTTGAGAGTTCCATAGGCTACTCCTCGTAGGGTTCTACGCGCACAAGGTGCGGTACTTTGGCGATCATCCCGCGGGTGTACGGGTTGTCAGGCAGGATGACGTACTTTCCAATACGCCCGAGGCCCAGGCCGCGGGTCAGCACCACCGCCACCTTCTTGGGGTTACCGATACGGCTGCGCACCTGAGTGATGCGCAAAAGCCCTTGCTTTTTCTCTTTTCTCGCTCGCGGCGTCATACCTCAACCTCCGGAATGGGTCCCTTGGGCACCTCGGTTTCAGGTGGCTCGGCCGTTTCCTCCATACGCCGCAGGGCCAGAGCTTTTTCCTTGGGCGTGAGCTGCTCCAGGGCAGCAAAGGTGGCGCGCACCAGGTTATAGGGGTTGGTGGAGCGCAGGGATTTGGTGAGGATGTCGCCGATCCCCGCCGCTTCCATGATGGCGCGAACCGTGCCCCCGGCAATGACACCGGTACCGGGAGAAGCGGGCCGGAGGATGACCTTCCCCGCGCCAAAGTGCCCAATGACCTCATGGGGGATGGTGGTTCCCTCACGCGGTACCTCGATCATGGCCCTCTTCGCTTGTTCCGTGGCTTTCTTGATGGCTTGGGGAACTTCTCTGGCCTTGCCGGTGCCAAAGCCCACCCGGCCGTTGCCGTCGCCCACCACCACCAGTGCCGAGAACGAGAGGTTCTTGCCCCCCTTCACGACCTTGGTCACCCGGTTGACGTGTACCACCCGATCAATCAGTTGGTATTCGCGATCTTCCATAGCGCGCCCCTAAAAGTGCAAACCTGCTTCGCGAGCGGCATCAGCCAGTTCCTTTACCACACCGTGGTAGCGGAAGCCCGCCCGGTCGAAAACAACGGTTGTAATGCCCTTTTCTTTGGCCCTTTCGGCAATGGCGCGTCCCACCACACGCGCCGCCTGTTTGTTGCCGCAGTGGGACAAGCCCTGCCGCAGCTCCTTCTCGAGGGTGGAAGCCGCCACCAGGGTTTTCCCCGCCACGTCGTCCACCACCTGGGCGTACACGTGGTTTAAGGAGCGGTACACCACCAGGCGCGGCCGCTCAGGAGTGCCATGGACCACCTTGCGAATCCGCCAGTGGATTCGCCGTCTGCGTGACTTACGATCTTCGTAGCGAGCCATACTCACGCTCCCGACTTCCCAGCCTTAAGCTTCAAGACCTCGTCCGCGTACTTAATGCCCTTGCCCTTGTAGGGATCCGGTGGCCGCAGCATGCGGATCCGCGCTGCCACCTGACCCACCAGGTGCTTGTCAATGCCCTCCAGGGTGAGGCGGTTGGCCTTGGCGTCGTAGGACACCTGGATGCCCTCGGGCAGCGGGAAATTCACCGGGTGCGAGTAACCCAGGGTGAACACCAGCTCCCGGGGGCCTTTAATTTCGGCCTTGTACCCCACACCCACGATGTCCAGCTCCCGCTTGAAGCCCTGAGAAACACCGGCAATGGCGTTGGCCAAAAGGGCCCGGGTGGTGCCGTGGAGCGCCCGCAGCTGTTGCTCGTCGGAGGCCCGGGTCACCACCACCTTGCCTTCCTCCACCGTTACCGCGATTCCGGCAGGAATCGGCTGCAGCAAGCTGCCTTTGGGCCCCTTTACCTGCACCACACCGTTGCCCACGTGAACCTCAACCCCCTTGGGGATCTCAATTGGCTTTTTTCCTACCCGTGACATAGCCACCCCCTACCAAACCTTGCACATGACCTCGCCGCCCACGCGCAGCTCGCGGGCCCGGGCGTCGGTCATGAGACCCTTGGAGGTGGAAACCACGGCAATCCCAATTCCCCTCCGCACCGAAGGCAGCTCGTCCACACCCATATACACCCGGCGTCCCGGACGAGAAACCCGCTCAATGCCGTGGATGGCCGGCTCACCCTCAGGAGAGTAACGGAGGTAAAGGCGGATGGTTCCCTGCGGCCCCTCCTCCAGGACCTTGAAGGTGCGGATGAACCCCTCCTCCTTGAGGATCTTGGTGAGCTCCAGCTTGAGGCGAGAGGCCGGGACGTCCACCCGATCCTTGCCCGCCATTACCGCATTGCGGATGCGGGTAAGAAAGTCGGCAATTGGGTCGGTCATGGTCATGGCCACCCCCTACCAGCTCGCCTTAGTGACCCCGGGGAGGTACCCCTCCAGGGCCAGCTTGCGGAAACAGATACGGCAGAGCTCAAACTTGCGCATGTACCCACGCGGCCGCCCGCAGAGCTTGCAGCGGTTGCGGTGCCGCACCTTAAACTTGGGCTTCCTCGCGGCCTTGGCAAAAAAACACGTCCGTGCCACTTCCTGCCTCCTAACTCTTGGCGAAGGGGAAGCCGAGCTCGGCCAGCAAGAACCGAGCCTGGTCATCCGTTTCGGCCGTTGTCACCACCGTTACGTTCATGCCCTTGGGTCGTTCCACTTTGGTGTAGTCCACCTCGGGAAAGATCAGGTGGTCCTTGATCCCCAAGGTGTAGTTCCCGCGCCCATCGAAACCGCGGGGTGAAAGACCGCGGAAGTCGCGCACACGGGGCAGGGCAATGTTGAGCAAGCGATCCAGAAACTCGTACATGCGCTCCCGCCGCAACGTCACCATGCAGCCCACCTGCATGCCCACCCGCAGCTTGAACTGGGCGATGGACTTGCGGGCCTTGCGCACCACCGGCTTTTGGCCGGTGATCGCCGCCAACTCCTCCAGGGCCTGCTCCATCAGCTTGGGCTGGCGGGACGCCTCCCCAATGCCAATGTTGCAGACCACCTTGACGATCCTGGGGACCGCCATGGGGTTTTTAATCCCAAACTCGGCAACGAGCTTGGGAACCACTTCCTTTTCGTACTTCTCCTTTAAGCGCGCCACCGTACCCTCCCTTTATTGGTCGAGAATCGCGCCATCTACCTTGGCATACCGCACGCGGCGGCCGTCCTCGAGCACCTTAATCCCCACCCGGCTCGGGCGACCCGAGTCCGGGGAAATGACCATCACGTTGGAAATGTGGATGGGGGCTTCCCGCTCCACGATGCCACCCTGCACCCCGGCCCGCGGGTTGGGACGGGTGTGCCTCTTGATCATGTTCACGTGTTCCACCACCACTCGCCCCCGCTGGCGGTCCACCCGCAGGACCTTTCCCTTCTTCCCGCGGTCCTTGCCGGCAATCACCAGCACCTGGTCACCCTTCTTGATCTTGAACCCGCCCATAGTTGCCTCCTACAGGACCTCGGGGGCAAGGGACACGATCTTCATGAAGCGGCGCTCCCTGAGCTCCCTGGCCACCGGCCCGAACACGCGGGTGCCAATGGGTTCCCGTTGGTTGTTGATGAGCACCGCAGCGTTGTCGTCGAAGCGGATGTACGAGCCGTCCTTGCGGCGGTGGGTGCGCCGCATGCGCACGATAACCGCCTTCACCACCGAGCCCTTTTTGATGTCTGAGTCAGGGGCCGCTTCTTTCACCGAGCACACCACGATGTCCCCGAGTTTGGCGTAACGACCCACCGATGAGCCGCCCAAATGGCGAATGGCCATGAGCTTCTTAGCTCCCGAGTTATCCGCCACGTTGAGCATCGTTCGCATTTGGATCATGGCTCACCCCCCTTACTTCGCCCGCTCAATGACCCGCTGCACGCGAAAGCGCTTGCGCCGGGACAAGGGCCGGCACTCCACGATTTGCACCTTATCGCCCAGCCCGCATTCGCCGTTCTCGTCGTGGGCCATGAACTTGCGAGAGCGCTTCACGAACCGGTGGTACAGCGGGTGCATGACCATGCTCTCCACCTGCACCACCACGCTTTTGGCCCCAGCCAGCGATACCACCGTACCGACTTTAACGGTCTTCCGCGATTCTCCACGGTTTTCCATACGCTACTCCACTTCCCGCAATCGCTGCAGCAACACGGTCTTCACGCGGGCAATGTCCCGCCGCACCTGGCGGATCTTGCCGGGGTTTTCCATTTGCCCCGTGGCCCGCTGGAAACGCAGCTTGAAGAGCTGCTCCAAAAGGTCCGCCTCGGTGCGCCGCAGCTCCTCAATGGATTGGTCACGCAGCTGTTTGGCCTTCATCGCACATGCCCCCGTACCACAAAGCGAGTCTTAATAGGAAGCTTGTGGGCAGCCAGCCGCATCGCTTCGCGGGCCACCTCCTCGCTTACCCCTTCCATCTCGTAGAGGATGCGCGCCGGCTTGACCACCGCCACCCACTCCTCCGGCGCCCCCTTACCCTTTCCCATACGGGTTTCCAGGGGCTTCTTGGTGACCGGCTTGTCAGGGAAAATGCGAATCCAGATCTTCCCACCGCGCTTCACGTACCGGGTCATGGCAATACGCGCCGCCTCAATTTGACGGGCGGTAATCCAGCCCGGCTCCAGGGCCTGCAAGCCGTAGTCACCAAAGGCCACCGTGTTGCCACGGGTGGCGATGCCCCGGCGGCGGCCCCGCTGCTGCTTCCGGAACTTGACCTTCTTCGGCATCAACATGGCAGCACCTCGCGTTTCCTACAGGCGGCGAAACACGCGTGAGCGGTGTAGCTCGCCTTTGTAAACCCAAACCTTAACGCCAATCACACCGTACGTGGTAAAGGCCTCTGCAAACCCGTAATCAATGGCCGCTTTCAGCGTTTGCAGAGGAAGCCGCCCCTCCTGGTACCACTCGGACCGGGCGATTTCGGCGCCGTTCAAGCGCCCGGAGCACCGGATTCTGACACCCTGGGCGCCAAAACGCAAGGCGTTTTCCATGGCCCGCCGCATGGCCCGCCGGAACGTAACCCGCCGCACCAGCTGCTGGGCCACCGACTCAGCGATGAGCTGCGCCTCGATTTCTGGCCGCTGGATCTCCTGGATGTTGATGTGGATATCCTGGCCGTAGCGCTTGCGCAGCTCCTCGCCCAGCTTATCCACCTCCGCACCCTTGCGCCCGATGATGATCCCCGGCCGCGCCGCCATGATGGTCACGCGGATGCGGTTGGCCGTGCGCTCGATATCCACCTCCGCCACACCGGCGTGGGCAAGGCGCTCTTTGAGCTCCTTGCGCAGCCGTAAATCCTCGTGCAACAATTTGGCGTAGTCCTTCTCCGCATACCAGCGCGACCGCCAGGTGCGGTTGTAACCTAAGCGGAAACCGTAGGGGTGTGTCTTCTGGCCCACATTAACCTCCTAGCCTTGCAAATCCGCAACTTCCAAAACGATATGGCAGGTGCGTCGCAGCCTGGGAAACGCCCGGCCCATAGAGCCGGCGCGGAAGCGCTTCCAGCTGGGCCCCTGGTCCACCTGCACCCGCCGGATCACCAAACGACCCGAGTCCACACCCGGGCTCTTCTGCTCGAAGTTCGCCACCGCTGAGCGCAGCAGCTTTTCCAGGTCTCGAGCGCAGCGCTTCTTGGTGAGGCGCAGGGTGGCCAAGGCCTTGGTCACCTGCTGGCCACGGATGAGATCGGCTACCAACCGCACTTTTTGTGCCGAGCCTCGGTAATAACGGAGTTGCGCTTTTGCTTCCATGGCACCCCCCATCAGTGAGCCGCGCCCTTCTCTTTCTTGGTGCCCGCGTGTCCCCGGAACGTGCGGGTCAGGGCAAACTCGCCCAACTTGTGCCCCACCATGTTTTCTGTGATAAACACCGGAATGAACTTTTGCCCGTTGTGCACGGCAATGGTGTGCCCCACCATCTCCGGCACGATCGTGGAGCGACGGGAGTACGTCTTGATGACCTGCCGCTGACGGGTTTCGTTGAGCTTTTGCACCTTACTGAGCAGGTAATTGTCCACAAAGGGACCTTTTTTGATTGAACGTGCCATCGTGCCCCTCCTACTTCCGCCGCTTCACGATAAACCGATCCGTGCGCTTGTTGCGCCGGGTCTTGTAACCCTTGGTAGGTTGTCCCCAAGGAGAAACGGGGTGACGCCCACCTTTGGTTCGCCCCTCGCCACCACCGTGGGGGTGATCCACCGGGTTCATGGCTGTGCCACGAACGTGGGGACGGCGGCCAAGCCACCGCGTGCGCCCAGCTTTGCCAATGGAAACGTTGGCATGGTCCAGGTTGCCCACCTGCCCCACCGTAGCCCAGCAGGTGGCCAGCACCATGCGCATTTCGCCCGAAGGCAAGCGCAAGGTCACGTACTTACCTTCCTTCGCCATCACCTGGGCCGCTGCACCCGCGGCCCGTACCAGTTGCCCGCCATGCCCTGGCTTCAGCTCCACGTTGTGAACCATGGCACCCACCGGGATGTTGGCCAAAGGCAGGGCGTTGCCGGGGACAATTTCCGCCTTTTCGGCGGCAATCACCGAATCCCCAACCTTAAGACCCAGGGGCGCCAGGATGTACCGCTTTTCACCGTCAGCGTAGTGGAGAAGGGCAATACGCGCCGAGCGGTTGGGGTCATACTCAATGGCCGCCACCTTCGCCGGGATGTTGCGCTTGTCCCGCTTGAAGTCAATGATGCGGTAAAGGCGCTTGTGACCACCCCCCCGGAAACGAACCGTTTCATGCCCCTCGTTGTTCCGGCCCCCGGAGCGGGTAATGCCGTGGGTGAGGCTCTTTTCCGGTTCGACCTTGGTGATTTCCGAAAAGTCCAGAACCGTTTTGAACCTGATACCGGGCGATGTGGGCTTAAAGCTGCGCAGTGCCATACCTCACCCCCTCACACCTTCTCGAAGAACTCCGGGGCCTTTTCGCCCGGAGCCAAACGCACGTAAGCCTTGCGCCAGTCGGGCCTGAACCCCGAAAAGCGCCCGTAGCGCCGCAGCTTGCCGCGCATGTTGACGACCTGCACCGAGACCACCTTGACCCCAAAGAGCTTTTCCACCGCCTGCCGGATTTCGATCTTGTTGGCCTCCGGCGCCACCTCAAAGCAAAGGACGTTGGCCTGCTCCTGCAAGGCCGAGGTCTTCTCGGTAATGAGCGGACGAACGATAATCTCGCGCGGGTCTTTCATTGGGCCAACACCTCCGTCAAGGCCAGCAAGGCCTTCTGCGAGAACACCACGTGTTTGGCGTTCAAAACCTCGTACACGTGCACGTGGCCCGCATCCTCGGTGGCCAACTCCGGACGGTTGCGGGTAGCGAGAAGAAGGTTCAGGTTGTCGTAGCTATCCACAAACAGCACCTTCTCCCCGGCCAAACCCAGCTTGGAAAGCCGCGCCACCATTTCCTTGGTCTTGGGGGACGGCACCTCAAGATCGGCCAAAACGTGCAGCCGCCCCTGCGCCAGCCGTTCGGAGAGCACCGACTTCAACGCGTTCTTCTTGGCTTTGACGTTGACCTTCAGCGTGTAGTCGCGAGGCTGGGGACCAAAAACCGTTCCACCGTGCCGCCAAAGGGGCGAGCGGATGGAGCCATGGCGCGCGCGCCCTGTGCCCTTTTGCCGCCACGGCTTCTTGCCACCACCGGAAACCATACCCCGGGTCTTGGTGGCGTGGGTCCCACGGCGCAGCCCGGCCAGGTAAGCCTTGACCACCTCCCACACCAGGTGCGGCCTGGGAGGGTACGCGAAGATCTCGTCGGGCACCTCCACCTCGCCCACGACGTTGTTTTCCCAGTTACGAACCGGCAGTTTCATGAGCTTTGCCTCCCTCACGCCTTCACCAGGCGCACCAAAGCCTTGCGGCCGCCCGGCACCGCGCCTTTGAGGAACAGCAGGTTGTTTTCCACGTCCACCTTCACCACCTTCACCCGCTTGAGGGTTACGGTGTCACCGCCCATGCGACCGGCCATCCTGGTTCCAGGGAAGACCCGGGAAGGGAACGCCGAAGGTCCAATGGAACCGGGAGCCCGGTGGAACATGGAGCCGTGAGAGGCCGCACCACCACGGAAGTGGTGCCGTCGCACCGCCCCCTGGAAGCCCTTACCCTTGGAGGTCCCCACCACGCGGATCACATCGCCCGGGGCAAAGATGTCGCAAAGGACGGTCATCCCCGGCTTCACTTCGGCTGTAGCGTCCACCGGAACCTCGCGCAAAACGCGGGTGGGCGGAACCTGGGCCTTGGCAAAGTGCCCCACCAAAGGCTTCGGCACGTGCCGCGGCGGCTTGCCTTCCACCAAGCCAATTTGAGCGGCATCGTAGCCGTCGTTGGCTTGGGTTTTAACCTGGACCACCACACAGGGTCCCGCCTGCACCACGGTCACGGGCACCAGCTCGCCGTTTTCATCGAAGATCTGCGTCATCCCAAGCTTTCTGCCTAAAATCCCGCGCACCATGGCTTCCCCCTCACTTCTTCCCGCCGAAAGCCTTGATCTCCACGTCCACACCGGCCGGGAGCTCAAGCTTCATCAGCGCATCCACGGTTTGCTGGGTGGGATCGAGGATGTCCAAAAGGCGCTTGTGGGTTCGGATCTCGAACTGCTCCCGGGATTTCTTGTCCACGTGGGGCGAACGCAACACCGTGAAGCGCTGAATTTGGGTTGGCAGCGGTATGGGACCGGAAACCGCAGCTCCCGTCCTCTTTGCGGTGTCCACGATTTCCGCCGTGGACTGGTCCAGCAAGCGGTAATCGTAGGCCTTAAGGCGAATGCGGATTCTTTCCTTGACCATGGTCTTACTCCACAATCTCGGTCACGGTGCCGGCGCCGACGGTTCGGCCGCCTTCGCGGATGGCAAAACGAAGACCCTGCTCCAACGCAATGGGCGTGATCAACTCCACCTCGATCTCCACGTTGTCCCCAGGCATCACCATCTCTACACCCGCCGGCAACTTCACACTCCCCGTCACATCCGTCGTCCGGAAGTAAAACTGCGGCCGGTACCCGTTAAAGAACGGCGTGTGCCGCCCCCCTTCCTCCTTCGTCAAAACGTACACCTGCCCCTTGAACTTCACATGCGGCGTAATGCTCCCAGGCTTCGCCACCACCTGGCCCCGCTCCACCTCATGCTTCTCCGTTCCCCGCAGCAAGATCCCAATGTTGTCCCCAGCTTGCCCCTGGTCCAACAGCTTCCGGAACATCTCCACACCCGTCACCACCCGCTTAAACGTCGGCCGAAACCCGACAATCTCCACCTCATCCCCAACCTTCACAATCCCTCGCTCCACTCGCCCCGTCACCACCGTCCCGCGCCCCGAAATCGAAAACACATCCTCAATGGGCATCAAGAACGGCTTGTCAATGTCCCTCACCGGCTCCGGCACGTAATCATCCAAAGCCTGAATCAAATCCCATATGCACTTCGCATCCGGATGATCCGGCGAGTCCGCAAGCCCAGCCTTCAAGGCACTCCCGCGAATCACCGGCACCTCATCCCCGGGAAAATCGTACTGGCTCAAGAGCTCCCGGACCTCCAACTCCACCAAATC
>NZ_JMFG01000004.1:46438-67173 GCF_000687145.1 Thermoanaerobaculum aquaticum | reverse complement strand
GGGCGTTGCGCCTGTACCCGCCGGGCCATCCCGGCCTGGAACCGCTCAAGGGTCGGCTGCAGCGGGACATTCGGGCGCTGCCCGATGAGCCCCTGGTGCGTTTGGTGCTTAACCCCGACCGGGTTTTTTGGGGGGAACATGAGGTTGTTCCACCCGCCGAAGCCCCCGGCCGGCGTTTGGTGCAGCTGCTCTTTCAGCTGGGCTTGGCGGTGGTGCAGATGAGCTTTCCCGAAGCTGAGCAGGGCTTGCTGGCCCTCACCCAGTACCTGGCGAGCCTGGGGGATAACCCCCGGGAAGCGGACCGGCAGATGCTTTTGGCGGCGGCCGCGGATTTTCCTGGTGTGCAGCTGTTCCCCTTGGACCTCTCCGGGGTGCAGGTGGTGACCGAAGAGGAAATTTCGAGCAAAGACGGTTCCCGCCTGGCGTGGCCGCAGTTGGCCAAGGTGCTGGCCCGGGATTGGGCCTTTGCGTGGCCGGGAAAACTCAAGGAGGGGCTTCTCGATGCCGGCTCGGTGGTGGAGCTGGCTAACAGCCTCCCCGACCCCGGTCCCGTCTTTGAGTACCTGTTCCGTTCGGTGGCCGAGGCCCTGGAAGGTTCGCCCCAGGCCCAGCGGCCGCTTTTGGTTTCCGAGCTTCGCCTCTTTCTTGCCGACCTCTGCCGCCTCCTGGAACCTGAACGCCGGAGCATGGCGGTAGCTGCCTTCCTCCGCCAGC
Organism: Thermoanaerobaculum aquaticum; assembly: GCF_000687145.1. Taxonomy (NCBI): domain Bacteria; kingdom Pseudomonadati; phylum Acidobacteriota; class Thermoanaerobaculia; order Thermoanaerobaculales; family Thermoanaerobaculaceae; genus Thermoanaerobaculum; species Thermoanaerobaculum aquaticum. The sequence goes on along the minus strand of NZ_JMFG01000004.1, from coordinate 66,459 downwards.
CCAAACTGGCTGACCTGGTGGGCACCCGGGACCCGATCCTGGCCCTGGAAGTGCTGCTGGATGGCGTGGAGTTCTTGCTACTCCACGACGAACCGGTTCCCCCCGCCATCCAGCGCCTTTTGGCCCAAATGGCCTCGCCGGAAAGCGTTACGGAAATGGACGTGCCCGTGGAGATCGTCAAGCGCGCGCGCCAGCTCCTTCCCCGCCTTCCGGTCCCCGGCGAGGAACCCCCCCAGGTGCTTCCGGAAGTCCGGGGAAAAATCGCGGTGGACTGGTCGGGAATGCCGTGGGTTCGGGAGCTTTCGGCGTCCTGCGCCGAAACCGAAGTGGAGGCCCACTTCGTGCGGGTCCTGGGCGAGATGCTCACCCTGTGGCCGGGGGCCCCGGCCGGTGAAGCCGCCGCTGCCCGCCTGGTGGAGGTCTTCGTGGGGGCGGTGGCCATGGGCGATTACCCCACGGCCCAGCGGGTAGCCCCGCTGGTGGGGGCCTCCCGCAACCCGCAGTTGCAAGAAAAAGCCATGCAGCAGGCGGTGGAGGCGGTGGTGGCCGCCCTGGGCACCAGCGACCGCCAGCACCACCCCACCCTCACCGCCATCCTCGCCGGCCTGGGTGAAAGGGCGCTGCCCTCCATCCTCGAGGCGCTAGCTGCTGAGGAGCGTCTGGCGGTACGCAAAAGGCTTCTCGAGGTGGTGCTCCGTTACGGCAACCGTGCGGTTCCTTACCTGCGGCCGCTGCTGGAGGATGACCGGTGGTACGTGGTGCGCAACGCCGTGTTTTGCCTGCGGAAGCTGCAAGACAAGGCCATCCTTCCGGCCATCAAACGCCTCCTCCCCCAGGCCCGGCCTCAGGTGGCTGCGGAAATCCTCAAAACCCTGGTGGCCCTGGAGGACCCCGAGTGGCTCCCGCTTTTGCGACGGGAACTGGAAAGCGAAGACGAGGAAAGGGCCCGGGCGGCCCTGGGTGTGGCCTCCCGCATCCCCCACCCCGCGGTGGTCCGGGCTCTGGTGGAGCGGCTTCGCGCGCAAATGGGCATGAAGCTTAGGGAGCCCCTCACCTTTGACCTCATCCGCGCTCTCGGCCGCTTGCGGGACCCCCGAGCTTTGCCGGTGCTTCAGGAAATCCTGGAGCTCAAGCAGTGGCGTTACCCGTTTGCCCTTGCCCCGTTGCGGCGGGAAGCGGCCATGGCCATTGCCCAGCTGGAAGGCGCAGAAGCCCAACGTGTGGCGCAAGCGCTGGCCACCGGCAGGGACCACGAACTTGCCGATGCGGTGCGACAGGGGAAGAGCCTGGCGACCACCCGGGAAGAGGAGGAAGGGTGAACCCCGAACGCTGGGAAGAGCTGGTTCTTTCGGTGCTGGGGGAGCTGGCCAGCGGCCTGACCGCCGTAGCCCTTTACGGTTCGTCCCACCCCCGGGCACAGGAAAGCCTGCGCTCCCTCAAGGCCCTGCTGGACGAGCTGCTGGCTTCCCAACCCACGCTGGACCTGGTGGTGCTGGGGGAAGAGCTTTTCGTGGAGGAACGCCCCTTCACCCGCGCCAGCCGCCACGCTGCCGCGGTTCTCCGACGGCTCACGCGGCGGGGTGTGGAGCACGTGAGCTTCCGCTCGGGTGTAGGGGAAGCAGAGCTGAAGACGTTCCTGGAAGAGCTAGCCGCCGGCGATGAAACCCCCGTTCACTCCCAACCCCACATTGTGGTGGGCAAGGTGGAGCTGGCAGAGGAAGCATTGGGTGGCCCGGACCGCGAGCACGGGCGCGCGGGTCGCGGGCACCTCCCGGCGGTCCGCGACCGCATCACGCTTTTAGCCCAGGTGTTCGTGGATTTTGCCGCCACGGGTTCGCTGGCCGTGGGGGATCTCACCCGCATCACCGAGTCCATTTGGGAGCTGCTGGAGGACAACCCCCAGCCCATGGATCACATGGCCCCCTGGGAGGGGGAAGAGCGCTGGCCGGCGGTACACGCCCACAACACCGCGGCGCTGGCCATGGGCATGGCCAGGCTGGCGGGGCTTTCCCGCGGGCCAGTGGCCGACATTGGCGTGGCTGCCCTTCTCCACGACGTGGGCAAGCTCTTCACGCCGGAAGAAGTGCGGGTGCGGGAGCTTTCCCTTTCCGGGCCAGAGCTGGAGCTGGTGCTGGATCATCCCATGGAGGGCGCCACCGCTTTGCTGAAGGTGCCACACCTCACGCCATTAGCCGCCATCGTGGCCTTTGAGCACCACCTCCACTACAACGGCACCGGTTACCCCCGCCTCTCCCGTCCCCGCCGCCCTCACCCCGCGGCGCGGTTGGTGAGCGTGGCGGAGGCGTTTTCGGTGCTGGTGACGGCCCGGGGGTACCGCGGCCTCACCACCCGCGAATCCTCAGTGGCTTTCCTGGCCGAGAGGGCCGGTACGATTTACGACCCCGGCATGGTGAAGGCGCTGCAGGAGCTGGTGCTGGGCAACGCTTCTTGAACGCCCCGATGATCGAGGCACATTGCTACTCCACAAAATAGCCCGCCGACGTGCGCACGGTAAGACCGGGCTTCTTTACCTTGACAGTCACCTGCCGGAAGGTGCCGGCGGGAGCATCAGTGGCCGAGCTGTAAGCCAGAAGGTACTGGCTGCGCAGCTCCCGCTCGATCTGGCTGTACACCGGCCCCAGGTTCGGCGGCACGGGCAAGAAAAACGCCTCCCCGCCCGTAGCCTTCGCCAGGCGTGAAAGCTGGGAACGGGCCTTCACCGCGGTCAAAGGCACCCCAATGGCAATGGTGTACACCGTGACCCCGCTGCGCTGGGCAAAATCCAGGGCCCGCTCAAAGGGAGCGCGGGAGGCGGTGTCCTCGCCGTCGGTGAGCACCACCAGGGCTTTCCGTCCACGCACGCCGGAAAACTGGAAAACGCCGTAAATCACCGCGTCCCAAAGGGCGGTCTCGCGTTCGGCCCGCAAGGTCACCAGCGCCCGTTCCAGGCTGCCAAAGTCGGCGGTAAAGGGCGCTAAAAGCGCCGGCCGATCGGAAAAGGCAATGACAAACGCCCGGTCCTTGGGGCGCAGGAGGTTCTTGACAAACCCCAGCACCACCTTTTGCACTTCGGGAAGCGTGTTTTCCATGGAGCCTGAGGTATCAATGGCCAACCCTACCCGAATGGGCAGGTCTTGCTCCCGGGAAAAGTGGAGGATTTCCTGGGGTACGCCTTCATCCAGGACCTCAAAGTCCTCCTTTTTCAAGCCTTCCACAGGCTTTCCCGAGCGATCCAGCACCAGCACCGGCAGCTCCACCGCCTGCACCCGCACGGTGGAGATGAACTGTGGTGCGTTGACCAGCTGCACGTCTTCCGCTTGACTGCCATCAGCAAGCACCGCCAGCGCCCGCACGTAACCCAGCTCCTTGCCCAACCGCACCGGCAGCACCGCGGAAAACGGTGCGCTGTACAGGGTTGCCAGGTGCTGGTCGTTGAAGTAAAGCTCCACCCGCTCCAGTTTCTGGTCGGAGGGCACGTTAACCGAGGCGCTGACCGCAAGTCCCTCCGGGCGCTGGTCAGCTTTGGTGATGGGGCTCAGCCGCACAAAAAACCGCTCCCGCCCCACGTTCAGCACCACCTCGGCGCGGTCCACTTCCCTGTCCTTGAGGTCGTAGCCCACGGCGGTGACCGTGGCCAGGCGCGGCAGCGGTCCCAAGTCCAGCTCCACTTCAAAGGGAGGGCGGTTTTTGATCAGCACCGACTTGCCATCCAGGAGGAACTCCACCTTGGCAATGCTGGCATCCACCAACGCGGTAAAGCGCTGAACTCCGAAAACCCCCTCGCCTTGTGGCCCCACAAGCGTCAGCAGCTTTTCCTGGGGGGAGCGCGCCTGGGTTTCTGTGGCCACGGTTTGACCGGACTCCTCGGGCAAGCGCACGGCAAAGGGAAGCTCCACCACCCCGGCCCGCCTGCCGTGGGCGTCGGCCACCCTCAGCCGCAGCACGTAATCGCCCACCCGCAGCTCCCGCTCCACCACCAGCGGCAGGATTTGCGAATCGGCAGGGAAGGTGAAGGCGTAACGGAAGCGGTCCGCCATTTCCCCACCCCGGGCCACCTCCCCCACCACGTCCAGCTGCACCACCTCTGCTTCCCCCACTTGGGTGGTGGTCAAGCCAGCGCGCGGCACCTCGCAGGAAAAGCGCACCAGGCCTTTGGAACCCCTCCTCCCCACCACCTCGGCCCGCGGGGAAAACTCCAGGGGCTCGGCATCCTTGGGCAACAGCGTGGAGAAGGCCAAAAACCTCTGTTCCGCCGACTCCTTCCCCAACCGTGCGCTTTCCACCACCAGGTGCTCCAACCGCTGCCGCACCCCGGGGTCGGAAAGCCAGTACTCGGCGGAAGCCAGGAGGTTGAGGAGCTCATCCACGTTGCCACAGCGGAACTCCGGGCGCTCCAGCCGGCTCATGGTGGGCCGGCGCAAGGCTTGTTGCGCGTTGGGGGTGTACAGGACCCAGCGGGTTTCAAAGGGGTCCCACATGCGGAAGCGGCCCAAGCCGTAAGGCTTGTAAAACAGCAGCGTCACGCCCTGCCCTATCCCCGGAATGTAGGCGTAGCGCCAAAACTCCAGGGGGTAAAAAACCTCGGGACAATCCACCGGCAAACGGGCGGTGGGAGCGCCGTGCAGCAGCAGGATCCTGGCCCGGTCTTCGGTGGTGTTGCCAAACTCCTGCCGGCAGGTTAACAGGCGGTCCTCGTAGATGCGCCGGAAGCTGGCGCCCAAACCCACCTGCTCCCCCCAAATTTGCCACAGGCGGTTGACAAACTCCTCCCGTTGGGCATCGGTTGTGAGCTGCAGAAAGGCCTTCTTTTGCTCGTCGGAAATGAGAGGGTAGACCTCCTCCTCCAACCACCGCTGCCAGCGCTCGGGCAGCGCCTTAAATTGCGCGCGTTGGGAGGCCAGCACCAGGGCCGAAAGCAAAAGGCCCGTCGCTGCTATCCCCAGCTTTATGGCCGTTTTTGCCCGTCCAGTTCCTGCCAGCACTCCCATAGCGCCCCCTTGCCCTGTACCAACACTTTCAAGTCACTGCCCATGCCCGCCGGGTGCACCAGCAGCCGCACCTCCCAGGGTAGCGAGGTTTCCTTCCCGCCTGCACCGGCCAGCTCCAGGATCCCCCAGCGCGTCAAGAAAAGCCCTAAAGGCTCTACGGGCCTTGCACCAAAACCCAAGTCGTTCCCAGCCGCCAACAGGTCGTCCCAGTTAACGTGGGCGGTGATGTCCACCTCCCCGGGGTGCGACAGCAGGTCAGTCACCACACGGTGCTGCCGGTACCCGGTAAGGCTTCCCCCCCGCCGGGCCCGAGGGTTGTAGAGAGACCTGGCGGGGTAGCCGTAATCCAGCACGAAAACCACCGCATCGCTTCCCGCCCAGGCCAAAACCTGCTGGTGAAACCTCCGGGCTTCCAGACGAACCTCAGCCCGCTGACCGGCTTCCAGGGTAATGCCATAAGCGGCAAGGTAAGCCGAAAGCTCCGGCGTGGAGGGGTTATCGGCGACCAGGCGCAGCGTGCCATCCTCTGAAGCCTCCACGTAAAGCTCGCAAAGCCCGCCTTCGGTCCCCCCTAGCAGATGACAGGGCAACGCATCATAAAGCTCGCTGGCAAAGATAAGGCAGGGACCCTCAGACGGCGACATTTCCGCCAAGGAGGCAGCCAGCTCCACCTGCGGCAGGCTGGCAGCCATCGCCTCACGGCCCGCCGGCGAAACCTCCACCGCCATCAGCCTCGCAACCGTTTGGGCGTCGAGAAAACCGGCCAGGTTCCGCAAAAAGCGCCCATCCCCTGCCCCCAGGTCCGCAAAGGTGAGCGGCTGACCCCGCCGCTCCCGCAAGGAAGCCAAGATCTTCGCCCACAACGCGGCAAAGAGCGGGTGTGCTGTGGGAGCGGTGACGAAGTCGCCCTCAGGCCCCGCCGGGTAGCTACCCCGGGGCCGGGCGTAGTAGCCATACCGGGGGTGGTACAGCGCTAGCTCCATGAAACGGGCAAAGGTCACCCGCTGGCCGGGAGCAAGGATCCACCGCTCGTTCGCCATGGCTCGAGTTTACTGCCAGGAAAGGCCCCGCTCCTAGCGTTGCTGCATGGCCGCCCAGCGGATTACAGCCAAACCCAAAGCGGCGAGCTCCCAGGAGTCTTCGGCCAGTTCGATGCGGGCCTGAGAGTGACAGCCCAGCCGAAAGGAGTAGTCGCTCCAGCGTAATCGCGCCAGGGTTTGGTTGTGGAGGGTAGCAATTTCTGCCTTCTGCGGCCCCACGATCAGCGGGTTGGCCACCCGGGCCATGACCACCGCTCCCGTTTGGGCGTTGGTGAGCGTCCACGACGTTCCCCAAAGGGAGCTGGGAACGAAGCTCCAGAGCTCGCGGCCCACCACACCACGGAGCTCCCAACGGTTTTTCCACCACCCCGGGGAGCGAACAAAGCGAAGGTTTGTGCGACCAACGCCATCGCTCCACTCCAGCTCCAGGGACATTACCCCCCGCAGCTTGGTGTAGCTCAACGGTGTAAAACCTGAGCTTTGCTCCACGTGGTAAAGCACCTTGCCCACAGGATCCCGGAACACGTAGCGGGCCGGCTTTAGGGCGGGCGCCAAACACTCACCCAAAATCACCCGTTCCAGAATCGGCGGTGCGAGCATGGTTTTTTGTTTTTATTTCTCGGTGCTCAGGACCACTGGCAAACCGGTCTTGGGGTTGCCAATGATCACGATCTTGGCGTTTGGGCTGGCAGCTAGCTTTTCCGTAGCCTCGATGCCCTTCCACTCCAAAAGCTGCTGGGAAATGCCCTGGGAAACGATGCGCTGGAAATCGGCAATCCCCTGCGCTTCAATGCGCTTGCGCTCGGCCTCTTGCTGCTCCTTTTGGAGCACGAACTTCATTTGCTCCGCCTCCTGCTCCCGGCGCAGCTTTTCCTGAATGGCGTTGGCCACCACCGGCGGCAGCCCGATCTTGCGCAAGAGCACCTGTTCCCCCACCACCCCGCGGTCGGCGGTAAGTTTGCGGAAGAGTTGGAAGATCTCCTGGGCGATGCGCTCCCGCTCAGCCGAGTACAGGGCTTTGGCCTCGTAGGAAGCGGTGATTTCCCGGATGGCCGAGCGGAACTGCGGTTCCACCACGATCTCCGGGTAGTTAGGGCCAATGGTCTTGTAAACGTCGGGTGCCCGGGTGGCGTCCAAGCGGAAAAGCAAGCTCACCTCCAGATTCATGATGAGCCCTTCCTTGGATGGCACTTCCGCTACTTCCTTGATCTCCTGGGTACGAACCGACATCTTCACCACCCGGGTGAACGGCAAAACCAAGCGCACGCCCGGTGGCAAAACGGTGGGCGAAACAATTCCAAAAAAGTCCTTCACCCCAACGTGTCCGGCGGGAACCACCGTAATGGGGTTGGCAAAAACCGCCCCCAGCACCACCAGGCCGAGAACGATCACCAGCCGGGTGACGTTTTTCTCCCTGCTCCCGGAAAAAAGCGACGGAACCTTTTCTTTAAGCTCCATGACCGACCTCCGTGGCCTCACGGCCGCGTTTTTTAAAGCTCCTCCAGCTCCCAGTCCACGTCCGCGTTTTCATCTTTGGCATTGGGCGATATCACAATGGCCACCCATACCGTTCTGTGGCCTTTCAACGAGAGCCTGGCGTAGTAGGTTCCCGGACCGGGAAAAACGTAGACCTTGCCGCCCCCCTTGCCGTCCCAATCGTCGGCAATGCCGATGGCTTTTCCTTCGATTTCCACCAGCGCATCTTCCGGGTCCACGTTGAACACCGCCCCATGCCGGCCGTAGTAGGTCTTGACCACTGGCGGCGGTGGCGTGGGTGTTGGGGTGGGCAGACCTGTGGGTTCCACCGCCGGCACCACCGGGAGCGGCGTGGGCGTGGGAAGTGGGGTTGCCGTCGGTGCCACGGTGGGCGTAGGACTGGGGAGCACGGCAGGGACCTGGGGGGTCCCGGCGGCTAAGGGTTCCTGGGGCACGGGCGTGGCGTCCGCCAGAAGCACGGTGGCCGGGGGCGGGCTCGAGCGCCGACCCAGGAGCAGAAGCAAACCTAAAAGCACCACCCCCGCCGCCACCGCGAGCCAAAGAACCGCTTTCCGCTTTTTTGGCTCAGCCACCGGCGGGGCTTCCGGGCGCCCGGTCTGAACGGTCGCCAGGGGCATGGTGGGGAAGGTGGACAGCGTGCTTTCCACTTCCCCCTTTTGCGCCAGCGCGCGGGCTTGTGCGGCAAAGGTGGTGGCGTCAGGAACTCGCTGCGCCGGGTCCTTAGCCAAACACCGTTTGAGAAACGCCACCAGCTCCGGGGACAGGGAGCCAAAAGCCTGGGGGTCGGCAAAGGGATCCGTGTTGAGGATCTGGTAAACCAGGGTGGTGAGGGTTTCCGCGGGAAAGGGCCTTTTGCGCAGCAGCATCTCGTACAGGATCACGCCCAGGGAAAACAAATCGGAGCGGGCGTCCACGTGCTCACCCCGCACCTGCTCCGGGGACATGTAAGCGGGGCTGCCCACGGTGGTGCCGGTGCGGGTCAGGCCGGTGGCTTCCCCCACCGCTTTGGCCACGCCAAAGTCACTGACCTTGACCCTGCCGTCCCTGCCAATGAGGATGTTGGCCGGCTTCACATCCCGGTGCACCACGCCGGCTTGATGGGCGGCTCCCAACGCTTCGGCCACCTGCGCCGCCAATTCCAGGGCCTCCCGCTGGGTAGGAAAATCTCCCCGGCGCAGCCGCGCCGCCAGCGATTCCCCTTCCACCAGCTCCATGACCTGGTAGAGCTGCCCTTGCTCCTCACCGGCGTCGTACACTGTGACCACACCGGGATGCACGATGCGGGCGGCCAGCTTGGCTTCCCTCAAAAAACGGGCGACGATTTCCTCTTCCGTTCCCCCGCTGACGGTGTCGGCGCGGATGGCCTTGATGGCCACCGGCCGCTCCAGCTGCGGGTCCCACCCCCGGTACACCACCCCCATGGCCCCGCGGCCAATTTCCCCCAGGATTTGGTACCTCCCCAAGCGCATCGGTGTGCTCATGCTTCCTCCTCCAGGTCCTTATCCGTCACCGAAAGCTCACCCCGTTCCGCGGCCGCCTGCAGCTCCTGGACCGCCGCGGCGAAGCTGTCGGGAACCAGCAGCAGGTAAAGCTCCATCCCCGCATCGGGTGCGGGGTACTGGCTCACGCCGCGGTTAGCGACCACATGGGGAATTTCCCGGGCGGCCAAGAGCCCTCCCAAAATCTCGGCATCAGCGGGGTTGCGGGCGGTTCCCACCACCACCCATGTTTCCTCCTGAAGCGTGGTTGCCAAGGGAAGCTCCCCGCCACAGAGCGGACAAACCGCAAAGCTGTCACCGAAGTAGGTATCGCATTGTTCGCAGTACCTGGGCATGGCTCCTGGCTCCTCCCAAAGCAACTTGGGTGCCTTAAGCATAACAAACCCACCTCGACGAGCCCGCGGTCAAGGCCTACATTGAAAAAAGAGAAAAAGGAGGTGCCTATGCCGATTTTCATTCTGCTGACCAAGCTCGCACCCGAGTCCAGCCAAAGTGCCCAGGCCCGCCGGGCCATGGGGAAAGAGTGGCTGCAAAAGGTCAAGAGCTTATGCCCTGGCGTGAAGTTCCTGGCTCACTACGCAATCCTCGGCCCTTACGATTTCATGGACATTTACGAAGCCCCCGACGCCGAAACCGCCCACAAGGTTTCCCTCATTTCCCGGGCCGGTGGGGCGGTTTCCGCCGAAAGCTGGCAAGCCCTCCCCTACGACCGCTTCCTCTCGGTGCTGGAAGAAGTAAGCAAGGGCGCTTGAGCTGCGGCCCGCTGGCAAGCAGCAGCTTGAGGAGGAAAAAAGGCCTGGGCTTTCGCCGAAGCTTGGCCCTTCAAAGGCAAGTACTGCCCTAAAGCCGGGCAAGATGGATGAGAAGAGCTTTGAAGACGGGAATGACACCCCCGTGGGGGATCATTTCGCCACGAACCAGCACCAGGCCCAACAGCCCCCAAAGAACCGGCACGGCAAAAAGCGCGGTCTTCCTCCAAACCAACTGGGCTTTTACGGCCAGTACCACCGCCAGAAACGACAAGACCAGCAGCACCCGGGAGTACGCGTACGCCTCGGTGATGACGCTGGGACCCAAAACCAACCCCAAGAGCCCAAAGGCCAGGTAGGCTAGCTCCCACAGGCCCATGCCGGGATGGACCGCGAAAGCCAGAGAACCCACGGTAGCCAGCAGAGCCACGAGACCCAGGACCTCCACCCCGTTGATATCGGCAGCGGCAAACACCTGGCGGATCTTCCAGGGAAGCCAGGCCAGCGGAAACCCAAAGTTGGCCAGATCTTTCGTGGAGAAGGCGGAACCCACCTGCAAGTGCAGGTACACCCGCCAGCCGAAAAACGCTACCAGGGCGGGAATGACAAGCAAAACACCCCGCCGCAGGTGTTGTTCCCGCCACTGCCACCACACCACCGCCGGCACCAGCAGCAGCGTGGTCTCCCGGGCCAGCACGGCGGCAGCAAGAAAAGCGCCACCCCAACCCCATTTTCGCCACTCCAAAGCCAGGAGAGCACCCAGCAACAGCGTCACCGCTGCACCGTCCGGGGTGGCCCGGGTAAGCGAGGTAACTAAACCCGCCGTTACCGGAAGCGGCAGGGCCCAAAGAACCGGGACACCGGTGCGCATAAGCCACCAAGCCACGATCAGCACAGAGCCAAGCGCCAAAAGCCAAACCAAGGCTAAATACCACCAAAGTGCTGCATGACCGTTGCCCAAAGCCAAAACCCAAGCCAAAGCGGGCAAAAGCATGCGCTGGGCGCGGTAGGAGGGGTTATCCAAAGCCTTTTGGGTTTCGGGATTACAAAGCCACGGGTCGGCAGCTAACGCGGCGTAAAACTGCCCATCGTAACCCCAGGGGCTATCCCGGGGAACGTCCTGCATCACCGCAGGGTGGTAAAACCCGCTTCCCAGGCGGAAAAAGCCGCGCCAATCGCCAGCGTATTTCACAACCGCCAGGGTGTGGCCCACAACACCCCAAAACACCAGCATCGCCACGGCCAAAAACGCCAGCACCTGTTTTTTTGTCCCTGCCGCCACAGCCTTCTCAAGCCAGCGCATCCGCTACCCTTGCTCCACGGCGGGAGTATAGGGGTAAGTTTGAAAGCCAAACCGCTTCTCGAACGCACCGGGCGTGAAGTCACCACCCCAAAAAGAAAAACCCCGGCAGAGCCGGGGTCAAGGCGAGGAGGGATGAGGCTTAACGGTGAGGCCTCCCCAAGTACCGCCGCACTTGGCCAGGGGCGGTGGCGGTGCCGGGACGCGCCGTGGGCATAAACTCACCCGAAAGCAACACTTCGCCCGAAGCATCACGCAGCTCCAGCTTTTGCCAGGAAGACACCGGCAAGGACGCCTCGGGAAGCGGCAACTGGTCATCCTCCGGCTGGGTGGAGAAGATCACATGGATGTACCCATTGGCCTGGGTCTGCACGGTTCCTAGCTCCTGCTCGTCCACCACCACCGTCACCGGCGCCGTGGCTGGCAGGAAAAACGCGGCCAACTTCAGCGTTTGCTTGCTTTCCTTGATTTCCGCAACCCCCAGGCCCATCACCACGCCTTCGGAGGAGGCCAGGGGGGCTACCGCCAGGTATTCGCGCTGGGGATGGCCGCCGCCGTCCCAGCGAGCATCGGCAAAGTTCCCGGTAAGGATCACGGTGCTGCCGTCGCGCACCTCCACTTGTTGCCGGTCCAACAGCGGCGAAAGTTCGGGCGGCAACGGCTCCGCCCCCGGCAGGGACGCGGTGGAAAGGAAGAGATGCCCTTCCCCTTCTCCATCGGTGGAAATGGCTCCGGCGTGCACGCCATCCACGAAGACGTCGTACATGTGCTCCGGCAAGAGGTGCTCCACGCCTACCTTGAAGTCCTCGCGGACCACGGTGTCACCGAGCTTAAATACCCGGATGAGAGCGACCCCTTCCGCCTCCACGGGAGCAGCGGCGGTGGGCTGGAGCTTAACGACCCCAAAGACCTTGCTGTCCGCCGGCGGCGTCACCGGTCCCGGGTTGGCCAGGACCTCCACTTCCTTGGCGTCCAGAGAACCATCGGTGCGGAAAGTACCCTCAATTTTCACCACGCCGCCCACTTGCACCTGTCCGTGTTCCTGGTCAATTTCGGTTTCGGCGGTCACGTGCACCACCACCCCTGCCACCGTCCAGTCCCCCACCAGCCCGTCAGGGGGAAGGGCTTCCACCTTTCCCACCAGCTTGCCCTCCCGCTGCGGGTGGTTGTGGGCCAAGGCACCGATGGCCAGGCTCAACAGGAAAAGCACCATGACGGCAATAAAGGGCCAGTGGCGACCGTACGTCCGCCGAACTGGCCGATACCCTGAAAAGCTGGCGACGAGATTCATGGCTGCCTCCACGTACCAACCTAAGCCCCTTACCCTCCGGCGGCAGTGAGCTGGGTCACACCGGTGGGATTCGCCACTCAAAAGCGGTGGAAACCCTACGCTTCGAGCCATGACGCCCTGCGCTAAGATGCCCAGCATGGAACAGGTTCCCGCTTTTTACCGTGATCCTTACCTATCCCGGCTGCAAACCCGAGTGATCGCCAGCGGGCGCGATGATCGGGGTGTGTGGATCGAGCTGGCAGACACCATCTTTTACCCCGAAGGGGGTGGTCAGCCGGCGGATCGCGGCACGGTGGCCGGCGTTCCTGTGGTGGATGTGCAAAAGGGTCCCCAGGGGATTCGCCACTACCTGCAAGGGGAGCCCCCCTCGGGTGAGGTCACGCTGGAGCTGGACTGGCAGCGGCGCTACGACCATATGCAGCAGCACACCGGCCAGCACCTCCTTTCGGCCATTGCCGAAGACCGCTTTGGCTGGAAAACCACGGCGTTTCATTTGGGAGCCGAGCTTTGCGATGTGGAGCTGGATGTTCCTTCCTTGAGCCCGCCCCAGCTCGCCGAGCTGGAAGCCTGGGTGGCCGGGGAAATCCGTGCCGCCCGAGCGGTTCGCGTCCACTACCTGGAGCCGGAGGAGGTGGCGAACCTCCCCAAGCTCCGCAGCCGGGGTTTGCCGGAGGGCCACCGGGGCAAGGTGCGCTTGGTGGAAATCGAAGGGGTGGACGTGGCCACCTGCGGCGGCACACACCTGGCAAATACCGCGGAAATCGAAGCTCTTGCGCTGGTGGCTACCGAACCCATGCGCGGTGGAACCCGCGTTTACTTTGTGGCCGGGAACCGCTTGCGTCGCCGGCTGCACGCCCACGAGGCCCGCAACGCTGCCCTGCGCAAGCTGCTGGGCGCTGGCGACCAGGAGCTGGCGACGGTGGCCGAGGCCAAGCTGGCTGAGCTTGCGGAGCTGGCAAGGCAGCTGCGCCGCACGCAGGAAGAGCTGGCGGTCCTCTTAGGGGAAAAGCTGGCCACCAGCTCCGAGAGGGTGGTGGTCTTTCACCGGGAAGATGCGGAGCTGACCTTCCTGCAGCGGCTGGCCCGGGCTTTCCTGGAGGCCCAACCCCAGGGCGTTCTGCTGGCCACCGCTGGTAAGGAAGGCCACGGGTACTTCCTGCTGGCTGCCAACCGTCCGGACATCAAGCAACTCGGGGAGCTGGTTGCCAGCGAGCTGGCCGGCAGGGGGGGCGGCTCCGGCAGCATTTACCAGGGGAAAGCCGCCCACCTGGCCCAACGAGAACAGGTGAAAGAAAAGCTCGCCGAGGCCATGAGCCGCTAAACCGCTAGGCCACCAGCTCCAGGGCCTTGTCACCAATGACCCTGCCAATGGCCAGGGCCGCGGTGGCGGCGGGGGAAGGGGCGTTGAGCACGAAAAGCCCCCGGGGGGCCTCCCCAAAGGCAAAGTCATCCAGCAGCTGGCCCTGCCGGTCCAAAGCCTGGGCCCTCACCCCTGAGCCGCGCCCCTCCAGGTCCTCCTCACGAATTTCCGGGACCAGCTCTTGCAGCGCTCGACAAAAGCAAGCCTTGGAAAGGGAGCGCCGCATTTCGGCTAATCCCGTGCGCCAGTAGCGTCGGGCCAGTCGCCAAAAGCCCGGAAACGTCAGGGTTTCGGCCAGATCTCGCAGCGAAACCTGCGAGAAGCGGTAGCCTTCCCGGGCAAAGGCCAACACCGCGTTGGGGCCGGCTTCCACGCGGCCGTCCAGGCGGCGGGTAAAGTGCACGCCCAGGAAAGGAAAGCGGGGGTCGGGAACCGGGTAAATCAAGTTGCGCACCAAATGCCGGCGGTGGGCGGCCAATTCCCAGTACTCACCGCGAAAAGGCACGATCCTGATCCCACCACCCACCCCCACCTGCCGGGCCAAGCGGTCGGCGTGGAGACCGGCACACACCACCACCCCACGGGCCTCCATGGCGCCACCCGGGCCGTTCAGCCGCCAGCCCCGGCCGGTGGACGCCAGCTGCCGCACCCGGAAGCCCAGGCGCAGCTCGCCACCAGCCTGCTGCACCTCCCGGGCCAGGACCTCGGCCACCTGGCGGAAATCCACAATCCCCGTGTCCCCCACCCAAAGGGCCGCCACACCCCGAGCGGCAGGTTCGTACCTGGGGATCTCCGCTCCCTCCACCCAGCGCAAGGCCTCCAAACCGTTGGCTTCCCCCCGCCGGGCCAGCTCCTCCAGGGCCGGGATTTGTTCCTCCCGGGTGGCTACCACCAGCTTGCCGCAAAGCTCAAACGGGATACCGTGAGATTGGCAAAAGGCCAGCAGCTCTTCCCTGCCCTTCCGGCACAGCTGGGCCTTTAAGGATCCGGGACGGTAGTAGAGACCCGAGTGGATGACCCCCGAGTTGTGCCCGGTTTGATGGCGCGCTACCCTGCCTTCCGCTTCCGCCACAATTACGGGCAGGGCGGAGCTGCGGGCCAGATGGTAGGCGGTCGCCAGCCCCACGATCCCCGCACCCACCACCACCAGTGCATCGCCTTCCCTGGTCACGGTGGGATTGTACCTCGATTCACAAACCCAGGGGGTTAGCGGGAAAACAAGCGGTGCCGGAACCTCGCCACCAGCCGGTAGCCCCAGTTGCCAATGGTCAAGAACGGAGGCCTCAGCAAAGCCTTCCACAGCCAGGGCCAGCGCCCACGGAGGGCCAAAAGCCTCACCACCGCGGGAAAGCCCCGAAGCTCCTCGCCTTCGGGGGTGCACACCCTCATTTCTGTGAACTCCCGGGCGGACAACCCGGCAGCGTGCCCGTCCACAAACACCACCGGTAACCCGGCCAGCTTTTTGGCCAGAAACTGGGAGCTTACCCGGCACAGGGTACAGCTGCCGTCGAAAACCACCTGCCACGAGCTTGCCTGCTCCTCTGCGGAGTACCTCACGTATGGGATAACAACCGGCTAACCCTTCACCTTCCCGCTTCGCACCGTTAAAGTTTCCGGGTATGGTGAAAACAACCCCGGGTGTCACCGGCACGTCTCTTTCCACCACCACCAAGGACGGCGTGCAACTAGCCCTTCACCGCTGGGGAGATCCTGATGCTCCGGCGGTGCTGCTTTTGACCGGTGCTTTCTCCAACCACACCTTTTGGCTGGGCACCCGGGGGGTGGGATTTGCTCGTTTCCTGGCCGAGCAAGGTTTCTGCGCTTACGTCCTGGACTTTCGCGGTCACGGCCAATCCCAGCGCAAACCGCCGGGAGCCCGGTGGTGCTTCGAGGATTGGGCGGTGCACGATATCCCCGCAGCGCTGGAGGTGGCATCCAGAGGAGATCCGCTGCGGATCGTCACCCACTCGGCGGCAGGAGCAGCAGCGCTCACCGCGCTGGCGCTTATGCCTCGCTTGGCGGAAAAGGTGGCAAAGCTTGCCATCTTGGCCACTCCGTACCCCTCGCTTCGAAGCTACCGACGCTTCACCGCCCGCTTTGCCGTTTTTCTCTGCCACCGACTGGGGCGCTTCCCCGCTCGCTTTTTGCGCTTTGGGCCCGAGGACGAAGATGGGGGCATCATGGCCCAATGGCTACAGTGGAACCTCAACGGGGCATGGGTCACCCGCGGAGGAGTTTCGGTGCTTTCTCATCTGCCGAGCTTGTCGTTTCCCGTCTTGCTGGTTGCCGGTGCCGGGGACTGGTTGTGGTCCCCACCCCCGCTCTGCCAAAGGCTCTGGCAGATGATTCCGGCTGAAAGCAAGGAGTTCTGGGTGGTGGGCGAAGATGATGGTTGCCCGATAAGGCCAGGCCACGTCAGCCTCGTCACCCACCCCGAGTGCCGGCGGCTCTTTTGGCCGCGCCTGGCTGCCTGGCTTCAGTAACGACCCCGCTTACGAGGTGGGCAGCGGAGCAATGAGGGGCTGCTCGTCGGGACGCGGTTGGAACATCACCGCTCCCACCGTCCCGGGCCCCACATGGGTGCCTACGGTGGGGCCAATTTCGCATTCCAACAGCTCGGAAACTTTGAAGTTATCCTGAATGAGGTTCTTCAGCCGATCGGCCCACACTGGGGCCTGAGCGTGGGCGATGGCCACCACCACCGGTTGCGCCGCGTCCACCCGCTTCTTGAATAGCTCGATGACCCGCGGGTGCGCCGCCCGGCCCCCACGCACCTTGTCCAATGGGGCCACCTCCCCATCGGCAACGGTAAGGATAGGCTTGATGCCCAGCATTTGCCCCAAAAGCGCCCGGGCCTTGCCAATCCGTCCGCCGCGGGCCAGGTACTCCAGGGTGTCCACCACGAAGATCATGTGCATGCGCTCGCGCATGTCCTCCAGGCGCTTGCGAATTTCCGCCGGGGCCAAACCCCGGAAGGCCATGCGCGCCGCAAAAACCGCCAGGGTCCCCAAGGCCGCGCTCACAGCGCGGGAATCCACCACCTCCACCTGTAGAAGGCCGCGGTTGGCCGCTAGGGCTTCGAGCTTGTCGCGGTTTTCGGTGATCGCCTGCCGGGCATGCACTACAGTTTGCGACATCTTCTCGGAAATGTGCACGGAAACCACATCGCTTTTTTCTACGACCTGCCGGTAGGCGGTCAAGAACTCCCCGGGAGTTGGGGGATTGGTGCGGGGGTGGAGGTCCTTTTCGCTGGCCAGCCGCCGGTAAAACTCCCGGGGCGTAATGTCCACCCCGTCCTTGTGGATCTCCTCGCCCAGGAACACCGTCACGGGAACCACCTGGATGTGGTGCTGAGCTGCCACTTCCGGGGGCAAATCGGAGGTGGAGTCAGTGACCACCCGCACTTTAAGCTCAGGCTCGGCAAAGGCCACAAAGCCCAGTTCCTTGAGTCGAACCAGCTCGGCCAGCACCTGACCGTCCAACAGCGGTACGCGATCCAGAAGCTCCCGCAAGGACGGAGAGTCTTGCGAGGCCCCCAGAATCTGTTGCTGCGCAGTGGTGAACTGGGTGGCAAAAAACCCGGGACCCATCACCACCTGGACCCGTGCCTCCAACCCGGGAAACTGGCTCACCAGCTCGTTAAACGTGTGCTGGTCCTCAATGGCCGTGGCCATGAGGGTCAAAAGGTCCTCGCGGATTTCCCGCTCCGCCCCGGGCAAGCCCAAAAGCACCCGGTAGGTCCCGTGCCCCACCCTGCCTAAGCGGGCAAAGGCCTTCACCCCCCGAGCTGGTCCCAATCGCGCGGCAATTACCTCACCGCCCTCCAGCGCCACTTCGCCGCCGGCAAAAAGCACCCGCCCGGTGACCACCGATCGCTGGAGCAGCGGCAAAAGGTCGAAAAATGCCAGGGCGCTTTCGTCGCCCAGCAGGCTCTCCAACCGCTCGTCGGCCTTCAGGCCCACTTCTTTCCCCACCAGCACCGTGCGCAGCTTCCGCAGCAGCGCTTTGGTGGTGAGGCCCTGGGTGGGGACTGCGTACGCTTCTTCGGGAACCTCTTCCGCTGCCGCTTCGGTCTCCACCAGAAGGATGAGCAGCGGTTTGCTCTCGGCTGCAAACTCCCCCAAAATCGTGGCGTCGCCAAAGCCACCCAGCTTGGCATCAGCAACAACCACCTGAGGCCCAAGCCCGAGGGCGAACTTCCGCCCCTCCGCCTCGTCGCCAGCCGCCACCACTTCGTAACCGAAACTCGCAAGCCCTTGCGTTAGTTCTTGTCGGCGGTGCGTCTCCGGGTCCACCACCAAAACCGTAGGCCGTGCCATGCATGCCCCCTGGGTTAGCTCGCGCCCAACAGCAAGCAAACCCAATTGCTAGTATACCCAACATGGAAACGCGAATTTTGACGGTATTTGCTCATCCCGATGACGCTGAAGCCCTTGCTGGTGGCACATTGGTCACCATGGTCAGCAAAGGGGCTAAGGTTTACCTTTGCATCGTCACCGACGGCGACAAAGGCACCCACGATGACAGCGACCCCAAAGAGCGGGTGATCGCCCGGCGGCGGGAGGAACAAACCCGGGCGGCAGCCATGCTGGGCGCCGAGGTAATCTGGCTGGGTTACGAAGACGGCATGGTCCAGCCAACCTTGGAGCTGCGCAAAGATCTGGTGCGGGTTATCCGTCAGGTGCGGCCCCACATCGTGCTCACCCACGACCCTACCGTTTGGTTTCGGCACGGGGCCTACATCAACCACCCCGACCACCGGGCGGTAGGGCAGGCGGCCGTGGAGGCCCTCTATCCGGCGGTGAAAAAAGCGGGCATCTTTCCGGAGCTGGCCGCGGCGGGGTTTGCCCCCCACGTGCCGGAGGAGCTCTGGCTTGCCGGCACCGACGAGCCCAACCGCTTTTTCGACATTGCCCCCGTCTTCGAGCAAAAGATGGCCCTGCTGGCCTGCCATGCTTCCCAGTTCCCGCTGGAAAAGGCGCAGGTGGTGTTTTGCCGGCTGGCGGAAGAAGCAGGTCGCCCGCAAGGCTTGGAGGCCGCCGAGAGCTTCCGGGTCATTCGCCTGGGGCCCCGCACCGTGGACCTCCTGGCCGCCCAGTTTTCCTCCCCAGGCGAACCCGAGGAATAGAAGGCGGCCGCTTTTGGGACGACCTTTCACACCGTGCTTAAGGGGTCCACATCCACAATGCGCCGCACCCCCGCTGGTAGTTTGCTGCCGGTGACCGCCGTGAGAGCCTGCCGCAGCAGCTGCCGACGGCTGGCCAAGAGCAGGAAGTGCACGCGGTAGCGTCCCCGCAGGCGGGGGATGGGGGCTGAGGTGGGCCCCAGGAGGTGCAGACCGGCCGCCCGCGGGACGTTTCTTGCCGCTTGCTCCGCCGCTTTGATGGCGGCCACCTCTCGGGTGGACTCAAAGCGCACCAACGCCAGGCGGTAAAACGGGGGGTACCGAAAGGCCCTGCGGTAGGCCAGCTCCCCCTCCACGAAGCGCTTGACGTCGTGTTGAGCGGCAGCGGCAATGGCGTAATGGTCGGGATGGTAGGTTTGAAACACCACCAACCCGGGTCTGTCGCCCCGCCCGGCCCGGCCGGCCACCTGGGTCAAAAGCTGAAAGGTCCGCTCGGCACCTCGGAAGTCGGGAAAGCCCAAAAGGTTGTCGGCGTTAATGACGGCGGTAAGGGTCACCCTGGGGAAGTGATGCCCCTTGGAGACCATTTGCGTGCCCACGAGCACCTGAATGTCGCCGCGGGCAAAGCGCTCCAAGGTGGCCATGAGCTGGGCGGGGGTGCGGGCGGTGTCCCGGTCAAGGATGCCAACCACCGCCTGGGGGAAGCGCTCGGCGAGCTTTGCGGCAATTTTTTCGGTGCCGGCCCCCACGTCCTCCAGCAGCCCACCGCCGCAGCGAGGGCACGCCGTGGGTGGCTCCACCGTATAGCCGCAGTAGTGACACACCAGCTTCCCAGGGCGCCGGTGCAGGGTGAGGGGGATGGCGCAGTCCCGGCAGGGCATGGTGTGCCCGCAATCGCGACAGAGCAACACCGGAGCCCAACCCCGCCGGTTCACCAGGAGGATGGCCTGCTCCCCGCGCTCAAGCGTCGCCTGCAAAAGCTCCAAAAGCCGAGGGGAAAACCAGCGCCGGCCGTGCTCCCCGGGCTCGGGCGGGGCCTTGGCCAGGTCCACCACCTCCACCTGGGGCAGACGGTCGCCGCTCACCCGCTCGGGAAGCTCCAAAAGCGTGACCTTCCCCTGCTGGGCCAGCCATACGGTTTCCAGAGCTGGGGTGGCGGAAGCCAAAAGCAC
>NZ_JMFG01000004.1:0-46400 GCF_000687145.1 Thermoanaerobaculum aquaticum | reverse complement strand
ACGGGTCTTGCTCCTCGTCCACCACGATGAGCCGCAAGCGCGCCAGCGGTGCCCACAAGGCGGAACGGGGACCGGCCACCACGTCCACCTCCCCGCGGCGGGCCTTCTCCCACAGGGCGAAGCGCTCCCCCGCCGGGAGGGAGGAGTGCAGCACCGCCACCCGGGAGCCAAAGCGGGCCGCCAGCTCCCCCGCCACCTTGGGGGTAAGCCCAATTTCCGGCACCAGGATCAGCGCCTGCCCTCCCGCCCGCACCGCCGCTTCGGCCGTGCGCAGGTAAACCTCGGTTTTTCCCGAGCCGGTAACACCCAAAAGCAGAAAAGCCTGAAACCTCCCGGCCAAAAGCGCCGCCTGGAGCCTGGCGCAAGCCTCCTCCTGGGAGGGGGAAAGGCTTTCCGGTAGAGGCGACGGGGGAAGCTCCCAGCGTTGGGGGGCTTTCTTGCGCAGCTGCTGAAAGCGGCGCAAAAGCCCTTTTTTCACCAGAGCGTCGCTGACCGAGCGGGAAAGCCCGAGCTCGGCCAAAAGCTCGCTTTCCACCGCCCATCCCCCCCGGCGGGAAAGCTCCTCCCAAAGCAGGCGCTGGCGGGGGGAGCGAAGGAGCATCGCTGCATCCGCGCGTTCTGCCACCAACGAAAGCACCGAAACCCAGCTGCCCGCCTCCCGCGGGGGGGCCGGCTGCACCAGCCGCAGCACCTGCCGCTCCTCCAGTTCCGGGAGGAGCCGGCGCAGTTCATCGGGATCGAAGCCACGGGCGCGGAGGTTGGGCAGGGAAACCCGGCGCTTTTCCAGCAAGAACCCCACCAGCTCCCGGGCCTTCCCCGAAAGCGCAGGCCAAAGCTCCACCGCCCGCGGGCCCAGCTCCAAGCGAGCGGGCGGCAACTGCATGAGCTTGGGGGGAATGGCGGTTTTGGCCACCAGGCCGGGCGGGCAAAAGTAGTAATCGCTCACGAAGCGCACCAACTCCAAAACGTGAGGGGGAAGCAGCGGTTCTTCGTCCAGGACCTCCTGCACCGGCAAGATCGTGGCAACACCCTCAGGGGGCTGCGTTTCTTGCTCCAACACCAGCCCTACCCGCGCTCGCCCGCGCAGGGGCACCAGCACCCTCACCCCCGGACGGGCCTGCGGAACCCAGGCCTCCGGGACCCGATACGTCAAAGCTTCAGGAACCGCCAACGGAAACGCAACCCGGACAAACACCGCAGGATGATACACTCGCGCGGTGATGGACGAAGGCAGGCTTGCCACCTTTCGCGAGGCCGTAAACCGGCTCCGGCAGGGCCCTCACCCCCGAGGGGAAGAGTTTGAGCTTTGCCGCGAGGTCCTGGCCGTGGCCCCAAGCTCCCCCGAAGCGGCCCAAGCGCTGCGGGTACTTTTGGAGGGGGCCATGGCCGATGCCCACACCTCCATTGCCGATGCGCAAATCATCATGCGGCTTTTGAAGGCCCTGGACCGTGGCGAGGTGCAGCCCGCCGATCTCTTACGCTAGGAAAGGAGGCCCCATGGCAATTACCCTCGATTCCCAGGACCGCAAGGAGCTTTTGGAGCGCTTTTTGCGCTACGTGCAGGTGGACACCCAGTCGGATGAAAACAGCACTTCGTTCCCTTCCACCGAAAAGCAAAAGGACCTGGCCCGCATGCTGGTGGAAGAGCTCAAAGCGCTGGGACTGAGCGACGCCGCCATGGACCAGTGGGGCTACGTTTACGCCACCCTGCCCAGCAACATCCCCGCAGACCACCCAGCCCACGGCAAGGTCCCCACCATTGGCCTGATCGCCCACCTGGACACCTACTTCGGCACACCTGGGGGCGGGGTCAAACCCCAGGTGATCGAAAACTACGCCGGTGGCGACATCACCTTGCCCGGCGATTCCAACCAGGTCATCCGCTACGCGGAAAACCCCAACCTCGCCCGCTGCCTGGGCCACACGTTGATTACATCGGACGGCACCACGCTCCTGGGCGCCGACGACAAAGCCGGCATTGCCGAAATCATGACCGCCCTGGCCTGGATGCAGCGCCACCCCGAGTTCCTCCACGGTACCGTCCGGGTGGCCTTCACCCCCGATGAAGAGGTAGGCCGCGGCACCGAGCACTTTGACGTCCCGGGCTTCGGCGCCCGCTACGCGTACACCCTGGACGGCTCCGATCTCGGCGAAATCGAGGACGAGACGTTTTGCGCCGACTCGGCCTTGGTTACCGTGGAAGGTCACGACGTCCACCCCGGCTACGCCAAGGACAAGATGACCAACGCCGTGCGGGTGGCTGCCGCCATCATCGAACGCCTCCCCAAGGACTTCCTTCCCGAAACCACCGAAGGCCGCCAGCCTTACCTCCACCCCTACGACATCCGCGGGGACGTGAGCAAGGTGGAGGTGAAGTTCCTGGTCCGCGCCTTCAGCGAAGAGGAGCTGCACCAGCAGGAAGCCACCCTGCAGCGCATCGTGGAGGAGGTGCGAGCTTCCTTCCCGCAGGCCAAGGTCAGCATCACCATCAAGGAGTCCTACCGCAACATGGCTTACGCCATCCGCAAGGAGCCGCAGGTGCTGGAGGTGGCCCTGGAGGCGGTGCGGAGGATGGGCCTGGAGCCGGTGCGCAAGGCCATTCGCGGCGGCACCGACGGGGCCCGCCTTTCCTTCATGGGCCTCCTCACCCCCAACATTTGGGCCGGCGGGCAAAACTTCCACTCGGTGCAGGAGTGGGTTTCTCTGGAATGGATGGCCAAAGCGGCCGAGTGCGCCTTGAACATCCTGGCGTTGTGGGTGGAGCGGGCCGGCGCTTAAGTTTTGTAAACCTGCAAAGCCCGCAGCTCCTTGATGCGGTCACGAAGGCGCGCCGCTTCTTCAAACTCCAGCCGCTTGGCCGCGGCCTTCATTTGCTTTTCCAGTTCGGCAATGGTCTTGGTGAGGGACTTTTCGTCCAGAACCTCCAGCTCACCCACCCGTGGCGGCTGGGTGAGCGCGTCGTGGTAGTCCAGGTTGGCCATTTGCACCAGGGGGTTGGCAATGTCCTTGATAATGGTGCGCGGCTCAATACCGTGCTCCCGGTTGTAAGCCTCTTGAATGGCCCGCCGCCGCCGCGTTTCCTCAATGGCCTTGCGCATGGACTCGGTGATGGTGTCGGCGTAAAGGATGGCCGTGCCGTTGACGTTGCGGGCCGCCCGGCCAATGGTCTGGATGAGGGCGGTGTGGGAGCGGAGGTAGCCTTCTTTGTCGGCGTCCAAAATGGCCACCAGCGAAACCTCCGGCAAATCCAGCCCTTCGCGCAGGAGGTTGATGCCCACCAGCACGTCAAAGACCCCGCGGCGCAGGTCGGCCAGGATAGCCGTGCGCTCCAGGGTATCAATTTCGCTGTGCAGGTAGCGGGCGCGAATGCCTAGCTCCGAAAGGTACTGGGTGAGGTCCTCGGCCAGGCGCTTGGTGAGCGTGGTCACCAGCACCCGCTCCCCCGCTGCCACCCGCTCCCGGATGCGGGCAATCACGTCGTCCACCTGCCCCTGGGCCGGCCGCACCTCCACCACCGGATCCAAAAGCCCGGTAGGGCGGATGAGCTGCTCCACCACCACCCCGTTGGAGACCTGGATTTCCCACTCTCCCGGCGTGGCCGAAACGAAAAGCACCTGGTGCAGGCGGGACATGAACTCCTCAAAGGTCAGCGGCCGGTTGTCCAGCGCCGAAGGCAGCCGAAAACCGAACTCCACCAGCGTTTCCTTGCGGGAGCGATCGCCGTGGTACATGCCCCGCACCTGGGGGATGGTCACATGCGACTCATCCACGATTAGCAGCCAATCGGACGGGAAGTAGTCCAAAAGCGTGGGTGGTGGCTCGCCAGGCTTTCTGCGGGTGAGGTGGCGGGAGTAGTTCTCAATGCCCGGGCAGTAGCCGAGCTCCGAAAGCATGTCGAGATCGAACAGCGTGCGCTGGGAAAGCCTCTGGGCCTCCAAAAGCTTGCCAGCGGCTTTCAGCTCCGCCACCCGCTCATCCAGCTCCGCCTTGATGTCGGCAATGGCCTGCTGGAGGATGTCCCGGGTGGTCACGTAGTGGGAGGCCGGGTAAATGGGCAAGCGATCCTCCACGTCTTCCAGCACCACCCCGCGGAGGGGATCGATGCGGCTTATCCTTTCGATTTCCCGGTCCCAGAACTCCACGCGAATGGCGTGGTCCTCGTAAGGAGGGTAGATCTCCAGCACATCCCCCCGCACCCGGAAGGCGCCGGGCACCAAATCCAGCTGGGTGCGTTCGTACTGCATGGCCACCAGCTGCCGCAACACCGGCTCCATCCCCGGCGCCGTACTCGGCTCCAACAGCAAAAGCATTCCGTAATAGGCCGCCGGGTCGCCCAAGCCGTAAATGCAGGAAACCGACGCCACGATCAGCACGTCCCGTCTTTCAAAGAGCGAGCGGGTGGCGGAAAGGCGCAACCGATCTATTTCCTCGTTGATGGAGGTTTCCTTTTCGATGTAGGTGTCGGTGGCGGGCACGTACGCTTCCGGCTGGTAGTAGTCGTAGTAGGAAACGAAGTACTCCACCGCGTTTTCCGGGAAAAAGCCCTTGAACTCCTGGTAAAGCTGGGCGGCAAGTGTCTTGTTGTGAGAAAGCACCAGGGTAGGCCGGTTCAAAGCTTCGATGACCTTGGCCATGGTGAAGGTTTTCCCCGAGCCGGTGACCCCCAGAAGCGTCTGGGCAAAAAGGCCCTGGCGGAACCCCTCCACCAGCTTGGCAATGGCTTGCGCCTGGTCTCCCGCCGGCGCAAAAGGCGCCACCAATCGAAACGGCTTGCTCATTTCTGGCCACAGGCAGCGCGCGCCGCCTCCAGCACGCGGTGAGCTTCTTCGGGGCTCAATTGGCCGTCGGCGAGGGCTTCCCTGGCTGCTCTCATAAACGCACCGCTCCGCTGGGCGTTCAAAAGCCCACCTTCGCGCTGCAACTTGAGGCAAACCAAGGAAGCCAGCAGCTCATCGCGCAGCGGTGACGGCAGCGTCCTGGCGCGGGCTTCCAGCTCCCCCATGGTTTTATCCCAGGCTCGCCCTTCCAGCTGGCGCACCTTTCCCGCGAGCCCCAGCAGCAAAACCACCAGGACCAAAAGCAGCGCCAGCCCTAAGCCGCGCCACACCCACAACCTGCCAGCGGACAACGCCCCCATGGGCCGCCCTCCAACTTGACAGTCTAGCCACTTTGTGGGGATTCTCACGGCGATGGGGAAGACGCTGTTGCGCTGGCTGCTGGTGGGCTTGCTGGCGGGGCTGGCGGTGGGTGCCATTGCCGCCGTGGTGGTGGCGCGGTTTATCCAGCTGCCGGCGGTGGAGGCCCTCACCGCCTATCAACCCCCGGCCGCTACCGTGGTGAAAGCCCGGGACGGTTCGGTCATTGGCAGCTTTGCTGCCGAACGCCGGCTCCCCGTGACCTTCGAGCAAATCCCCAAGGTGTTCCGGGATGCCGTGCTGGCGGTGGAGGATGCCAACTTTTACAAGCATCCCGGGGTGGACCCTTCGGGCATGGCCCGGGCTTTCCTGCGCAACGTGCTGTCCTTAAGCAAGGCCCAGGGGGGATCCACCATCACCCAGCAGCTGGCCCGCAACGTGGGGATCGTGAGCCGCGAAAAGAGGCTCATGCGCAAGCTCAAGGAAATCCTCCTGGCCATTGAAATCGAGCAACGCTTTTCCAAAGACCAAATCTTCACGCTGTACGCCAACCAGGTGAACTTTGGCCATGGCGTTTACGGCGTGGAGGCAGCCGCCCGTTTTTACTTTGGCAAGCCGGCTTCGGCTCTCACCCTGCCGGAAGCGGCGCTGCTGGCGGGGCTTCCCCAGCGACCCACCGACCTCTCCCCCATTGACCACCCGGAGAGGGCCTTGCGTCGGCGCAACCACGTGCTCAAGCGCATGCTGGAAGAGGGCATGATTGACCGCACCACCTACGAAAAAGCCATAGCGGAGCCACTGGGGGCCAGCCCCCATCTCGATCGCGAAACTTCAGCCGCATACTTTTTGGAGGAAGTGAGACGCTCCCTGGAAGAAAAGCTGGGGAGCGAGCTGCTGCTGGAAGGTGGCCTTACCGCCGAAACCACCCTCGATCCCACCCTTCAAAGGCTTGCCGAAGAGGCCCTGCGGGAGGGCCTGGTGGAGTTGCAAAAGCGCCTGGGCTGGCCGGGGGCCTTGCGCAACCTGATCGACGAAGGGATCAAAGACCTCAAAGCCTTCCGTCACCCTAGTTGGCCGTTCCTCAAGTGGCAGCCCGGTGAGCTCACCTACGCCGTGGTCCAGGAGGTAAAAGCCCAGGAGGCCAAGCTCATTATCGGCAGCCGGGAAGGCCGTCTGCCCCTGGCCGAGGCGCAATGGACCAAGCGCACGAGCCTGTACTCCCTCATCAAGCCCGGGGACGTCCTTCTGGTTCGGCTGAAGACCCTGCCCCCGGCACCTGCGCCCGTGGAGGTGAGCCTGGAAGCCGAGCCCAAGGTGGAAGGCGCCATCGTGGTGCTGGACAACCGCACCGGGGCCATCCTGGCGCTCGTAGGGGGATTTGACTTCAACCGCTCGCAGTTTGACCGGGCCATGCAAGCCAAAAGGCAGGTAGGGTCGGCGTTCAAGCCGTTTGTGTACGCCACCGCTTTCGAGGCCGGCTACTCCCCCGCCGATACCATTCTCGACGCGCCGGTGCTCTTGCCCGACGAACACGGCCTGCCCACCTATTGCCCCCTCAACTACTACCGCAAGTACTTTGGCATCGTGACCTTGCGCTACGCCCTGGAGCACTCCCTCAACGCCTCAGCGGTGAAGCTGCAGCAAATGGTGGGGGGCGAAAGGGTCATTGAGCTCGCCCGCCGTTTGGGGATTCGGGAGGAGCTCCACCCCTATCCCTCCATGGCCCTGGGGTCTTTTGAGCTCCCCGTGGTGAGCACCGCAGCGGCCTACGCCGCCTTCGCCAACGGCGGCATGGCCGTGGAGCCTTTCTTCCTCACCAAAGTTCGGGATGCCCAAGGGCAAGTGCTCGTGGAAAATCGGCCGCGGGTTCGGCAGGCTTTGAGCGAGCAGGTGGCGTTTCTGGTCACCCATACCCTAGAAGGCGTAATCCAGCGCGGTACCGCTGCCAAAGCCGCGTCCTTACCGGGGCATTTGGCTGGCAAAACCGGCACCACCGACGCTTACACCGACGCTTGGTTTATAGGCTACTCCCCGCGCATCACCTGTGCGGTGTGGGTGGGGCGGGATAAAAAAGAGCCCATCGGTCGCCGCATGACCGGAGCGGAGGCGGCCTTGCCCACCTGGATTCGCTTCATGCAGGCTTACCTGGAAAGGCTCCCGGCGGGGGTGCGGGACGAGGAGTTCCAGCCGCCGAGCTCCGGGGTGACGCTCATTGCCGTGGATCCCCGCACCGGGCTGAGGGCCACCCCGGAGTGCGGAGAAAACGTCATTCTCGAGGCTGTCCCCGAAAGCAAGGTGCCGGTCGCCTGTTCCCCGCAAGCTCACGCGGTGGCTGAGCTACCGTGGGAACGGCAAATGGGTTACTACACGTTCAAGCCAGGAGAGCCCATCACCACGCCGGAGGCGGTAGCAGTAGCTAACGCCAAAGCTGCAGAAAAGGACAACTGAAACTACAAAAGCCGCGGCTGGTTGTAAGCCAGAGGTTAGCCCCAAAACCCCCGAACGCCGTCGACCACCCACCAGGTAAGGGCAGCCACCAGGGCGGTAGTGGGTAATGTCAAAACCCAGGCCCATACGATGCGACTGGCCACCCCCCACCGCACCGCCGACACCCGCGTGGTGGAGCCCACACCGGCAATGGCACCGGCAATGGTGTGGGTGGTGGATACGGGAATCCCCGCGAGGGAAGCACCAATCAGGGACACCGCACCAGCACTTTCGGCACAAAATCCCCCCACCGGCCGCAGCCTCGTCAAGCGGATCCCCATGGTGTGGACCACGTTCCAACCCCCAAGTAGGGTGCCGAGGGCAATGACACCGTGACAGGAAAGGATGACCCAAACCGGCACGTGAAACTCCTTAAGGTAGCCGGTGGAAAACAGCAGAACGGTAATGATGCCCATGGTTTTTTGCGCATCGTTGAGGCCGTGGCCCAGTGAGTATGCTCCTGACGAAACCAGCTGTCCCACCCGAAACCAGCGGTCCACCTTCTGGACCTTTACCTTTCGGAAAATCCAGAAAACCGCGACCATAAAAAGCCAGCCCAGGATCATCCCCACTACCGGCGAAATGACGATGAACGCTGCCACCTTCCCAATCCCGGAGGGGATGAGGGCAGCCAAGCCTCCCTTGGCCGCGCCGGCCCCCGCCAAGGCGCCAATGATGGCGTGGGAAACGGAAATGGGCAGCCCCAGGGCCGTGCAAAGGTAGGTCCAGACAATGGCCGAAAGCAACGCCGCCAGCACCACAAAGGGATCCACCACACTGGGGTGCACGATGCCCTTGCCCACGGTGCCCGCCACCTTCACCTCGAAGCCAAAAGCTGCCACGAAGTTAAAAAAAGCCGCCCAGAGCACCGCTAGCCTCGGCGGCAGCACCCCGGTGGCCACCACCGTTGCCACCGAATTGGCCGCATCGTTCATCCCGTTGAGAAAGTCAAACACCAAGGCTAAGACCACGATAAAAACCACCAAGGTCAGCATTGCCGGCCCTCCCGGTGAGCCTCAAGCATCACGAGGCCTTGATGATGATGGTCTCAATGATATTGGCCACGTCTTCGCAGCGGTCTGTCCCTTCTTCGAGAAAGGCGAAAAGGTCCTTTTGCTTGATGATTTCCACGGGATCCCGGTGATTCGCAAAAAGATCGGCCAGCGCGTCGCGGTGGATTTGATCGGCTTCGTTTTCGAGCCTGTTGATTTCCACGCAGCAGGTCAGCGCTTCCTTGTGGCGTCGTGGATCGTGCAGAGCAACAACCGCCTTTTGCACCTCGCGGGCAGAGGCGAGAAGAAGCTCCGCCAGTTGCACCAGGCGGTCGGGGACTTGGCCCACGCCGTAAAGCAGAAGCCGATGGCCGGTGGCGTCCACCGCATCCAAGATGTCGTCCAGCTTGGTGGCCAGGGCGTGGATGTCCTCGCGATCAAAAGGGGTCACAAAGCTGGTGTTGAGACGAGCTAGCGTCTCGTGGGTATAGCGGTCACCCTGGTGTTCCAAGGCCTTGAGCTCTTCCACCCGCGCCGCAAGCTCCTTGGGTTCTTGCAGCATGCGGGTGAAAAGCTCCACCGCCTGCACAATGTTGCCGCTGGCAAGGTCGAAGATTTCCAGAAACCTGCTGTCTATTGGCAAGAACCAACGCATGCGAGCCCCCCGTGCCGTCCGGGCACAGGGGGCATTGTACAGCCCTTGCAGGCGCTTGTGAAGAAGCCCACAAGAAGGCTTTAGCTGCCGGCCTTCACGTTCTCAAGTTCCCGCAAAAAGTCCTGGGGTTCTAGGTACCCGGCAATGCGGTAGACCTCCTGGCCCGATTTGTCGAGGAAGACCACCGTGGGGTAGCTATCCACCCCAAACTTCTGAGCTAGCTCCCGCCCGTCGTTTTCAGCGTCCAGGCGCACAGGAACAAAACCATCACCAATCTTTGCCGCCACTGCCGGTTCGCTCAAAGTGGTGGCGTCCAGCCGCTGACACCACCGGCACCAGGTGGTGTAAAAGTCCACCATCACCAGCTTGTGCTGAGCCTCAGCTTTGGCTAAGGCTGCCGTGACGTTGGATTCCCATGGGATGGTGGCGGGAGCCTTGCTTTGCCCCCGCGGCCCCAGTGCGTAGCTCATCACCAGCAACCCACCAAACACCACCGCAAGCATTAAGCCCGTCCGTACCTTCATACCGCCTCCGATCACTATTCTTTGCCCCGGGTCTTCCACAAGTAACACGGCTTCGCCCCACTCTGCCAGATAACTTTCGCACACCGCAGCCCACAAGGCCAGCTGCAAACGTGAGGGTTAGGGACGCGCCGAAACCCGGGCACCTGGGCTAAACCAATGAAAAACTTTTGGCCCGCGGCTGATTCTCAATGTGGATCGTAAAAAAGGACCGAGCGGGGCTGGACAACCACCAAATATTTTTCGACGTTTTGAATACGCCCTTGACATCGCTTTGCCGGCAGCTCCAGAATTCAATCAACAAAATCGATCCCCCGGTCGGGGGAGCCTGACCGGGGAGGGAGGTCAGGTATGAAGAAATTTGTGGTTACGCTTGCGGTCATGGTGATGATGGGGGGCCTTGCCATAGCCGCCGGAGTAAGGGCCCCCATGACGGCGTTAACCGACGACCAGCTTGCCGGATTGGGGAAGCTGGAAGCGGTGGAAACCCTGTCGTTTAACGATGCCGGGGTTCCCACCTTCATCGCCGGTGAGCTGGGTCGTTTGGAAAGCGGGGACCACGCCGCAGGCGCCCTTCGCTTCCTCCAGGAGCTCACGCCCATGTTCCGCGCCACGGGCCGCGAAGAACTGGCCCTCAGTGAGGTTAAGGAAGACGAGCTGGGCAAGGTTCACGTTCGCTTCCGGCAGACCCTCCGGGGGATCCCGGTGGTAGGCGCTGAGCTGTTGGTGCACGCCGATAAAGCTACCGGCAAGGTCTACGCCATCAATGGCACCTTTGTTCCCGATGAAAACCTGCCCCAGCGGCCGGCCCTTTCCGGCGAGGTGGCGTTGCAGCAAGCAGCCCGCGAGGCCGGGATCGTTTCCGGTGTGGCTTTGGATAGGCCGGAGCTTGTGTACGTGGTGCGTGAGAACGGAAAGGCTTACCTGGCGTGGATGACGCGGGTGGCTTTTAGCGATGCCAAGGGCGAGCACCTGGACCGGATTTACGCCGACGCCGTGACCGGCGAGCTGGTCACCAGCGAAGCGCTTATCCACAGCGCCCTCTACCGCAAGATCTACACCGCCAACAACGGGACCTCGCTCCCCGGCACCCTGCTCTTCGTGGAGGGAGGCTCCTCCTCCGATAGCGTGGCCATGGCCGCCTACAACAACCTGGGCTACACCTACAACTACTACAAGACCAAGTTCAACCGCGACTCCATTGACGGCGCCGGCATGCAGCTCATCGCTACCGTGCATTACGGCAATGCTTACAACAACGCCTTCTGGAACGGTTCGCAAATGGTGTTTGGCGACGGCGATGGCACCACCTTTTCGCCTTTTGCCAACGCCCTGGACGTGGTGGCCCACGAGCTGGCCCACGGTGTTACCGAGCGGACCGCCAACCTTACCTACTCTTCGGAACCCGGAGCCCTTAACGAGGCCTGGTCCGACATTTATGGGGCCAACGTCGAGGCCTACCGCGATGGCGCCGTTTCCTCCAACACCTGGAAGATCGGCGAGGCGTGCTATACGCCGGGCACTTCCGGTGACGCCCTGCGTTACATGAACAACCCGACCGCCGACGGTTACTCGGCCGACTACTACCCCGAGCGGCTTTATCCCAACTGCACGCCCTCTTCCAGCAACGACTACTGCGGCGTGCACGGTAACAGCGGTATTGCCAACCTGGCCTACTACCTGCTGGTAGCCGGCGGTACGCACCCGCGGGGTAAGACCTCGGTGAGCGTGCCGGCCATCGGTATGGCCAAGGCCGAGCAGATCTTTTATCGGGCCCTCACCACGTACATGACCTCCTCCACCAACTTCCAAGGTGCCCGCAACGCCACGGCGCAAGCGGCTGCCGACCTTTACGGTGGCACTTCTTCCGCCGAGTACAACGCCGTGCAAAAGTGCTGGGACGCCGTGGGAGCCCCCGGTGGTGCCGTGCAGGTGACCACCCTTTCCAACGGGCAAACCGTGTCTAACCTTTCCGCGTCCACCGGTAACTGGCTTTACTTCAAGATCACGTTGCCCTCCGGGCAAACCCAACTCAAGGTTGTTACCAGCGGGGGATCGGGCGACGCCGATCTCTACGTGAAGCGTGGGGCTCTGCCCAGCACCTCCAGCTACGACGGCAAGTCCGAGGGTAGCACCACGGCGGAAACCGTAACCATTTCCAACCCGGCGGCTGGTGACTTCTACATCGGCCTGTACGCCTACTCCTCGTATTCGGGAGTTTCGCTCACCGCGACCTACTCCGGTGGTAGCGGCGGTGGCACCACCATGAACGAAACCGAGCCCAACGGCTCCACCTCGTCGGCCAACGTCATCTCCACCTCTGGCACCACGGTGACCGGTTATATCGGTTCCTCCACCGACGTGGATTACTTCAAGGTCACGGTGCCCGGGTACAAGACCCTCACCGTGGACCTCACGGTGCCCTCCACCAAGGACTACGACGTCAAGCTCTACAACTCTTCGGGAACGCTTTTGGCCTCGGGCACTAACGGGACGGGGCAGGCCGAACATGTGACCTGGTACAACTCTGCCAGCACCAGCCGGGTGGTTTACATCAAGGTCTACGGTTACAACGGCGCTTACTCCACCACCTTGCCCTACTACCTGAAGACCACCTGGTAACCAAACCAGCAAAGCTTGAAAAGCCCCGCCTTCGGGCGGGGCTTTTCGTTTTTCGGGATCCCGCGTCACGGCGGAATCGCCATTAAAAACCACTCCTCGTCGAGCGCAGCTCCTGCGGCGGTGAAAAAAATACACCGCGAGTCCACGAACGCGGGCTCTCGATAAAGCTTCTTTTCCCTCTCGCCCCTGTCGCAAAAACTCTTTTGTCCTACCAGTGCAGGATCTTGACACCGCCCTCTCTTTCGTTCAACGTATGAGCCAGGAGCTTGAGGAAAGGGAGGCCAGGATGCAAAAAACGACATTTTTAAGCATGGCGCTAGTCGTTAGCTTGGGGGCGGCGGTAGGCCAAGCCCGGGAGGGCAGGCTGCTGGTGAACCTTCCCGACGAGAGCAGCGCTACGGCCGAAGCAGCTGCAGTGGCGGTGCAATTTGCCACGCGCGAGGCGTCACGGGTGCTGGGGTTGTCGGCCCGGGAGGGGCTGGCCTTGCGCACCGCCGACCATGACGGCGCGGGCGTAGTCCACGTGCGCTTCGACACCCGCGTGCAGGACGTGCGGGTGGTGGGCGGTGAGGTCATCGTCCACGTGGATGCGGCTAGCCGGCGAATCGTAGGTCTTTCCAACTTCCACCGCCGGGTGAATGTGGAGGATCCCACGCCGCGGGTCAGCGAGGGGGATGCGGTGGGCATGGCCTGGGCGCTCATGGCGCCGGCCAGCGCACCGGCGGAAAAGCCGCAAACCGAGCTGGTCTTTTACCCCAGCAAGGGCAGCTACCGTCTGGCCTGGATGGTGAGGATGTTCGTGGAAAACGAGGTGGAAGAGCCGCGGGCCGAAGCCTTCGTGATTGATGCCAAGACCGGCGAGGTTTTAGACCGCTGGGACGACCTCCGCACCGGCAAGCCCGGTGGGAGCACCCCACCTCCGGGAAGCGGTTCTCCTGCCGTGGGAACCGCAAAGACCCTCTATTTGGGCCAGCTTTCCATTGACACCGAGTTTTACTCCTCCGCCAATTTGTACGGCATGGTGGACCGCGTGCGGGGCAACGCCTACACCACCGATATGAACAACCGTCAAACCGGTTCTGGCACCCTGTTTACCGATGCCGACAACACCTGGGGGAACTTCACCAATTCCGACCGGGCCACTGCCGGTACCGACGCCCACCTGGGGATGGCCTTTACGTGGGATTACTATAAGAACGTGCATGGCCGCAACGGCATCTACAACGATGGCGTGGGCGCTTTCTCCCGGGTTCACTACGGTCGCAACTACAACAACGCCTTCTGGTCTGACTCCTGCAAGTGCATGACCTACGGCGATGGCGATGGCAGCGTGCTTTCGCCGTTGGTGTCCCTGGATGTGGCCGGACACGAGATGTCTCACGGCGTCACCTCCGCCACCGCCAACCTCCAGTACTCCGGGGAGTCCGGTGGCCTCAACGAGTCCACCTCCGACATCTTCGGCACCGCCGTGGAGTTTTACGCCAACAACCCCAACGATCCCCCCGACTGGTGGATTGGCGAGACGGTGTATACCCCCAGCAAGCCGGGCGATGCCCTCCGCTATATGGACGATCCCAAGAAGGATGGCCGCAGCGTCGACCACTATTCCCTCTACACCAACGGCATGGACGTCCACTACTCCTCAGGCATTGCCAACAACTTCTTCTACCTCCTCGCCAACGGTGGCACCAACCGCACCTCTGGAATTTCCGTGACCGGTATTGGCCTCGCCAAGGCCGAGAGGATCTGGTACGTGGCGCTTACCGGCTACATGACCTCCACCACCAACTTCAGCCAAGCGCGACAAGCCACCATTCAAGCGGCCACCCAGCTGTTTGGCGCTTCCTCGGTAGAAGTGCAGCGGGTGAAGGACGCCTGGACCGCGGTGGGCGTCTACTGATCGATTCCAAAAAACAACTGAAAAAGGGCCCGCTTCTGCGGGCCCTTTTGCTTTTGCGGCATTCGGCTCGCGCCACAAGCCCCGAGCCGCCACTTCTCCTGGGTGCCTCAGTCCGGTTTGACGAGAGGCCCGTGACGCTCCAAAGGAGACGTGAGACACACCTCGGTGGCCGAGCGCACAAAACCCGGAACCTTGTGCAGCCGCGTAAGCAAAAGCTCCTGCAAATGCACAGTGTCCCGGGCCCGGACCTTCACCACCAAATCGTACTCACCGGTGATGAGGTGCACTTCCTCCACCTCGGGAATAGCTGCGAGCTCGTTTACGGTCTTATCCAGCCCGGCGGCCAGATCCACCCGCACGTGAACAAGCGCGGTGACCGTATAACCCAAAGCGTGGGGATCCACGTTGACCTCGAATCCCCGCACCACACCCGCCGCCCGCAGCTTGGCCAACCTTTCGTGCACCGTGGCCGGTGCCACCCCTGCCCTTTCGGCAATAGCGGAAAGCGGCATCCGCCCGTTTTCTTGCAACGCCGCGAGGATTTTTCGATCAAGAGCGTCAAGTACCACGGCGCGTATTCTATCGCATTGCGATGTGTCTTTTTTCACAAGGTGTGCCATAATTCCGCCGTGGAGGATCGCGTATGCAGCTCAAACTAGCCATGATCGGGTTTGGTGTGGTGGGGCAAGGCGTCGCTAAGATCCTGCGCGATCGTCAGGCCCACCTGAAGGAACGCTACGGCGCTGAGTTTGTCATTACCGCAGTGTCCGACGTCAAAAAAGGGGCCGTTGCTGACCCTAACGGTCTCGACCCCAAGGCCCTCCTCGACCACCTGGACAACCATCCCGACCTCACCACCTTCCCGGCACCCGAGCGGGGATGGGATGCCCTCACCACCATCCGCAAGGCCAACGCTGATGTGGTGGTGGAGGTCTCGTGGACCGACGTCAAAACCGGCGGCGCCGCCCTCGGGCATTTGCGGGAGGCGTTTGCCTGCGGCAAGCACGTGGTCACCACCAACAAGGGCCCCATGGTGGTGGCCCCTTGGGAAATGCTGGAGGCAGCCGCCCGCGCCGGGGTGGAGTTCCGCTTTGAAGGCACTGTGATGTCCGGTACTCCGGTCATCAACACCGCCTGGAAGTGCTTGCGGGGCTGCGAAATTACCGGTTTTTCCGGAATTCTCAACGGCACCACAAACTTCATGCTCACCCGCATGGAGCAAGGGCTCACCTACCAGCAAGCGTTGGCCGAAGCCCAAAGCCTGGGCTACGCCGAGGCTGACCCTTCCGGCGACGTCTTGGGCTGGGATGCCGCCGGCAAGGTGGTAATTTTGACCAACACCGTGCTGCGTAAGCCGTTGAAGCTCGCCGAGGTGCAGCTTGCGTCCGGCATCACCGAAATCACCCCGGCTCACATCGAGGAAGCCAAGAAAACCGGCGAGCGGTGGAAGCTGGTGGCCCAAGCCAACGTGGAGGACGGCACCGTTAAGGCCAGCGTTTTGGCCCAACGCGTCCCCCTTTCCGACCCGTTAGCGGGGGTCATGGGACCCACCAACGCCGTAACCTTCCACACCGACCTTCTGGGCCCGGTGACCATCGTGGGGGCTGGTGCCGGTCAAAGGGAAACCGCCTTTGCGGTGATTTCCGACCTCTTGGACATTCACGCCACGCTTTTAGCGCGGCAAGGTTAGGAGGACACCATGGACATGCTCATCAACGGCCAATGGGTGGCCACCAAAGAAACCATCCCCGTCATTGACCCCTGGGACGGCTCACTGGTGGACACCGTCCCCCACGGCACACCCCAGCACGTGGATCAGGCTATTTCCGCGGCGGTTTCCGCCTTTCGCAGCTGGCGCTTTTCGCCGGTGGCCCAACGCATGGAGATCCTGCGCAAGGTGGCGGACACGGTGGCCCACTACCTGGAGGACTTTGCCCGCCTCATTGCCCGGGAAGGCTCCAAAACCATCCGCGAAGCCCGCAAGGAAGTACGCCGGTGCGTCAACACCTTGAGCCTTTCGGCAGAAGAGGCCCGCAGGCTCTACGGGCAAACGATCCCCTTCGATTCTTTTCCCGGCGGGGAACACCGCCACGGCTACTGGTACCGGGAGCCCATTGGCGTCATTGCCGCCATTACCCCCTTCAACGATCCCCTCAACCTGGTGGCCCACAAGCTGGGCCCTGCCATTGCCGGCGGTAACACCGTGGTCTTGAAACCCGCCACCGTCACCCCCCTTTCCGCCTTGAAACTGGCCCAGGCTTTTCAAGACGCCGGGCTGCCGGCCGGCGTCCTCAACGTCGTTACCGGGCCTGGCGGTGAGGTGGGGGATCCGCTGGTGAGCGACCCACGGGTGAGAATGGTTTCCTTCACCGGTGGGGTGGAAGCGGGTCTTCACATCACCCGCCTTGCCGGCCTCAAGAAGATCGGTATGGAGCTGGGCTCCAACTCACCGGTCATTGTGATGGCGGATTGCGACTTTGACCGCGCGGTAGCCGATACGGTTTCCGGGGCCTTTTGGGCAGCGGGGCAAAACTGCATTGGCGTGCAGAGGGTTTACGTGCAGAGGCCTATTTTTGAGCGCTACCTTGAAGCCTTTGTGGCCAAAACCAAGACCTACAAGGTTGGCCCTAAGCTTGAGGAAAACTGCGACATGGGCCCGGTGATTACCGAAGCGGAAGCCAAGCGCATTGAAAGCTGGATCCGCGAGGCGGAAGCCTCTGGCGCCACGGTGCACTGCGGGGGCCAGCGGGGCGGCCCCATTGGCACGGTGGTGGAGCCCACGGTGATGACCGGCGTGACCATGGCCATGAAGCTGGGGTGCCAGGAGGTCTTTGGGCCGGTGGTGGCCCTCTGGCCGTTCGATGAGCTGGAGGAAGCGGTGACCCTGGCCAACAGCGTGGACTACGGCTTGCACGCCGCCATCTTCACCCGTTCCCTTTCGGCCGCCCACTACGCCATCAAGCACCTGGAGTGCGGCGGGGTCATCATCAACGATTCCACCGACTACCGCCTGGATCAAATGCCCTTCGGCGGCATCAAGAACTCGGGGCTGGGGCGGGAAGGTGTAGCTTTTGCCCTTTTGGAAATGACCGAACCGAAGGTGGTGTGCTTTACCGAGTAGCGAGGGACAGGGCTGGAGGTGGGGTAAACCCCACCTCCACCAGCACCACACCCAGTTCCCGTGGGTCGTTAGCCGGAAGGTAAGGATCCGTGGAAACCACCAGCTCCCCCCGCCGCCGCTGGGCAAGCTCCTGGGGAACGGGCAGCATGGCCGTGACCGGCTGGGGCCCCACCGGGATCTTCGCTTCCACCGCCCCCAGGCGCACCGTGACCATCGCTCCTCCGGGTCGGGGCGCCGCCAGGGTGAGCTGCAGCAAGCCGCTTCCCAAAGGCAGCGACAGCGAACAGCGAGCCTGGCACCAGGCGCC
The DNA here is from genome assembly GCF_000687145.1 of Thermoanaerobaculum aquaticum. Lineage (NCBI taxonomy): Bacteria > Pseudomonadati > Acidobacteriota > Thermoanaerobaculia > Thermoanaerobaculales > Thermoanaerobaculaceae > Thermoanaerobaculum > Thermoanaerobaculum aquaticum. Next base: position 28,660 of record NZ_JMFG01000004.1, on the reverse strand, counting down.
GGAAAAGCCCATGAACTGCTCCGGAGCGTGGAGACCCTGGCCCGAAACTGCCTGCACAAACATGGGCACAGGAAAAGGCTTCACCCCGTAGGGGCGGGGGTTCCACGGCGAGGCCTCCAACGACACAAAGAACACCCGCAACGCCAAGGGCCGATAATCCCCCGCCAGGCGGCGATACTCCGAGGCTTTCAGGCGCAGAGGGATGATCCAGGCGACCGTCTGGCGCTGTGGCAACTCCGGCACGGGAACGGTAATGAGGTTGCGCCCGGCAGGAAGCTCAAAAACCCCCACATGCTGGTCACCGACCCAAGCTTCCACCTGGCTGGAACGCACACCGGGAGGCAGCTCCACCGCCAGCGTAACAAAACCAGGACCCGAAACCGCCGGAAGGAGCAGGGTGCTTTCGGGAAAAAGCCACACGAAGGGGTGACCATCTTCCTCTTCCAGGACGGACCCCCCTTCCCAGAGGAGCACCGGGTTTTGCACGACCTCCGCCCGTAAAAACCGGTCCTGGGAAAGCTCCAGCACCCGGGGCTCGCGGATTTCCCACCGGTTGACCCAGGTGACCGAAGCAGGCAGGTACACCCGCTCGCTTTCCCGCAGCAGGAACAAGTTGCTGCCCCCCACCGCGAATTTAGGAGCTTTTACCTCCGAAAAACGCAGGCTGGCTGCACGAAAAAACCCCACCCGCGCCAGGTAATTCCGGAACGAAAAGAACTGCTCCTCAAACACCAGGGTTCGCTTTTCATCCCTGCCCACCGCGGTTAAAGCTTCCACCACCGGCAGCGGGTGCGAATGCACGTACGAAAGGGCGGGGTGGGTCCAAAAGGCCCCGAGGGTGGCGGCTCCAGCGGCAGCGGTTGCCACCAAAACGTTCGCCCGCAGCAGTGCCTTAAGCCCTGCCACCGCCAGAGGGGCACATAAAAGCCAGGTCAGGACCCAGTAGCGGGGATAGGTGCGGTTGTGGGTAAAGAGCAGCAGGTAAATCAAAAAGCCACCGGCCAGAAGGTTCGGCACAAGCTTGACCTTCCCCTGCATGACTAGCCAAAGCCCCCCTACCACCGACAGAAGCCCCACGACGACCGCTGGCACCAGGCCACCCAAGCCCCGCACCCATCCCACGTGCGGGAAGGAAAAACCCTCGGTGCCCAAAAGCGCCACGTGGTACTGCCCGTGGGTTTGGAAGGCCCACCAGTAAAACTCCCACCCTCCAGCTTCAAAAATCAGAGGCCCCAGGCTGAGGACCACCAGCAAACCCGACCACAACGCCGCTTTTCCAAGGAGCCTCGGGTTTGCCCTTATTTCCCAAGCCCAAAGCAGCACAACCACGGCAAAAAACGGCGCCAAGGGGGGACGGATCAGGGCCGCGGCCGTGACCAGCAAGGAAGAGGCGACGAAATTACGGGTCACACTCCAGAGCGCCAAGGCCACCAGAAAAACCCCCGCCGAAGGGGTTTCGGAAAAGCCGCGGCTGGCGTGGAACCACACCCCGGGGATGAAAGCCGCTGCCAGCACCGTCACCGCCGCCAGGTTCCGCCCCAGCCAGCGGTTCGTCACGACGAATAGCGCCCAAAGCCCAAGAAGCGAAAGTGCGGCGCTGGCCAGCTGCAAGGCCAAAAGTGGCTCCCCAGCGCCCAAGCGCATAACCAGCCGCCCCAGCCAAATCCACAGGGGAAAGCCCGGGGGGTGAGGCATGTGGTGGGCCGGGTCGAAGTCCATCACCCCGCAAGCCAAAAGCGCCTCGTCTTGCTCCCAGGGGCCTTTGGGCAAAAAGGCAAGGCGGGAAACCGCTAACACCGCCAGCATTGCCGCCGACAACAGCTGATCCGCTCGGCGTTGGCCGGTTTCAAAGAAGGGCCACAGCTCCGTCACCGTGAGCACGGTAAGACTTTAGCAAAACCCCGTAAAAACAGCAGGAGACGTTTAACCATGGTAAGCTTGCCGGCGTGGTGGAGCTTCGCTTTTCGGGTTTGAGCAAGCGGTTTGGCCGGCGGGCGGTTTTGCGAAACGTGAACGGTGCCGCCAAACCGGGTGAGGTGCTGGTGGTGACCGGCCCCAACGGCTCGGGTAAGTCCACCCTCCTCAACATCTTGGGTGGGCTTTTGCGTCCCTCCCAAGGGGAGGTGAGCTACCTAGCCAACGGCCGGGCCCTGCCCAAAGAGGAATGGCACCGCCATTTAGGAGTATGCGCTCCCGATTTGTCGGTTTACGAAGAGCTCTCCGCCATGGAGAACCTGCGTTTTTTCACCCAGGTCCGGGGTTTACGGCTCCCCGACAAGGAGCTGGCCGCGGTGCTGGAACAGCTGGGGCTGAAGGGAGCTGATTTTTCCCGTCCGGTGAAGCAGTTTTCCTCGGGGATGCTGCAGAGGGTCAAGCTGGCCCAAGCTCTGGTGCATCGCCCGGAGGTGCTGCTTTTGGACGAGCCTTCTTCCAACCTCGACGAAGCGGGCCACAGGCTTCTTAAAGAGTTGGTAATGGCCTGGCGGGAACGGGCCACGGTGGTGGTTGCCACTAACGATCCGCGTGAGGTGGCATGGGGAGACAGGGTCCTTGAGCTTGCTCATTGAGAGCTTCACGGTTCTGCGCAAGGAGGTGGTGTCGGAGCTCCGCAGCCGGGTGGCGGTGTCCTCGGTGGGTCTTTTTGCCCTCACCACGCTGGTGGCCGTGGCCTATCAAATTGGACCCTACCGCATCCACGAGCAGGACCGCCCCCACCTGCACTCGGCGCTTCTGTGGATCATCTTGTTCTTTGCCGCCAGCTCCGGCCTCCCCAGGGTTTTCGTCAAGGAGGAGGATGCTCACACCGCCAAGGCTCTGCGGCTTGCCGCCCGGCCCGGCGCGGTTTTTACAGGCAAGTTCCTGTTCAACCTGGTGCTGCTTTTGGGGCTTGAGTTTTTCTTGGTGCCGCTTTTCTCGATTTTTATGGGCTTTTCGGTGGCCAACGTGCCGGCGTTGACGCTGGTGCTGGTAGCCGGGGCCCTGGGTTTGGCAGCCACCGCCACCATGGTGGCGGCGATCATCTCCCGGGCCACGGGATCGGCCACGCTGTTTGTGGTTTTGGCGGTGCCTTTAGTGTTGCCCATGTTGGTTTTTCTCATTCAAGGAACGCGTATGGCGGTGACCGCTGCCGAGCTTTCGGCGGTGCTGCCTTCTCTGCGGGCTGTCTTTTCTCTCACCGGGGTGACGTTGGTCTCCTCGGCATTCCTCTTTCCGGTGGTGTGGCATGACTAAGACCAAAAAAATCTCGTTGGCTGTTCTCTTCGTGTGGTTTTGCGTGGTGATTTGGGCGGCTTTCTTTTACGCCCCTGCCGCCGCGGGCTTTAAGGGGGAATCGTCCCGCATTGTGTTCTTCCACGTCCCCCAAGCCTGGGTGGCGGTTTTGGCCTTTTGCGTGAACTTAGTGGCTTCGCTGCGCTACCTCCGGCACCGCAACCTGCTGGACGATGCGCGAGCGGCCGCGGCAGCCCGCCTGGGGCTAATGTTTGCAGTGCTCGCCACCGTAAGCGGGTCTCTGTTTGCCAAGGTCATGTGGGGCAGTTTCTGGAACTGGGACCCCCGGGAGGTTTCCATTGCCATTTTGCTTTTGATTTACGCCGCCTACTTTGCCTTGCGCCAGGCGGTGAGCGATGCGGAACGCCGCGGGTCCTTATCAGCCGCTTATGCGATCCTCGCCTTCGTTACCATGCCGTTTTTGGTGTTCGTGGTCCCCAGGATTTACTGGTCCCTGCACCCCGACACCATCATCAGTGCCCAGGGTTCGGTGAAGGTGCAGATGAACCCCAGGATGTTCCAGGTTCTCTTGGGTTCGCTTTTGGGATTTACCGGGCTGTTCTGGTGGTTGTATTCTCTGGAGGTGAGGCTTTCCCGCCTTAGACTGCGGCGGGAAGAGGGGGGAGAGTAAAGATGCCAGCACCTGAAAGCTTGTTTTGGGTTGCTGCCGTAACCATCGGCATTTGGGTAGGGATTTTCCTGTACTGCCTGGGTTTGGAACGCCGCTTGGCCAAGTTAGAGGAGGAAACCCAATGAACCGGCGCGCCGTTTGGACCGTGGTGGGACTTGCGTTGATTGTGGGTTTTGTGGCGTTTGGGGCCGGGGCGTTTAAAGCCAGCCTAACCCCCTACGTGAGCTTTGCGCAGGCCAGGGCCTCGCAAGACGCGGTGCAGGTGGCCGGAAAGCTGGTGCAGGGCTCCTCCTACTACGACGAAGCCAACGGCAAGCTGGTTTTTGTGCTGGAGGACACCCAAGGCGATCGCATGAAGGTGGAATTTGCCGGCACCAAACCGGGGAACTTCGAAGAGGCCACGCAAATCGTCGCCATCGGTCGCTTCACCAACGGGGTTTTCGTTGCCGAAAAGCTCTTGGTCAAGTGCCCATCCAAGTACCAGGGAGTTGAGGAAAAGCAGTACGGCGCCCGTTCCTAAGAGGTCGTTGGCGCTTATCTAAAAGGGGGGAACCATGTACTGGCCTGGAGTCATTACGTTGTGGGCGGCTTTCCTGGCGTTTGCCGCCTCCGCCTTTTTTTACTGGCGGGCCGATCGTGGCCGTGAGGAGCTCAAAGCCTACGCCCGACAAGCCTATTACTACGGCACCTTTGCGGTGTTTTTGGCTTCAGGAATCCTCCTTTACCTCATCCTCACCCACGATTTCCGGCTTCATTACGTGTTTTCGTATTCAGACCTTTCCCTTCCCTGGTTTTACTTGGTTTCGACCTTCTGGGCTGGGCAAGAGGGTAGCTTCCTCCTTTGGATCCTTTGGGGGGCGGTCATTGGCATCTTTTTCATCCGCTTTTCCCGGCACTATGAGAACCGCGCGCTTTTGGTTTACAACCTGACCCTCCTGTCCCTCATCGCCATCTTGCTGAAGCAGTCCCCGTTCCGCTTTCTCCAAGGCCTGCCCCCGGGGCAGGTGCCGGTGGACGGTCAGGGCCTCAATCCCTTGCTGCAGAACTTCTGGATGACCATTCACCCGCCCATTATGTTCTTGGGTTACGCCGCCACCGCGGTGCCTTTTGCCCTGGCCATTGCTGCCCTTTGGAGCCGGCGCTACGAGGAGTGGGTGAAAGCCTCTCTACCCTGGGCTCTAGTGACGGTGGTGACGCTGGGTGCCGCCATCCTGCTGGGAGGCTACTGGGCTTACGTGACCTTGGGCTGGGGCGGTTACTGGGGTTGGGATCCGGTGGAAAATTCCTCTCTGGTGCCGTGGCTTACCTCTTCCGCCTTGGTTCACGGGCTTGTCCTGCAAAAAGCCCGCAACCGCTTCCGCAAGCTCAACTTCTTCTTGGCCATTGTGTCTTTTGTGTTGGTGGTGTACGCCACGTTTTTGACCCGATCGGGGGTTCTTGCCGACTTTTCGGTGCACTCCTTTGTCGATTTGGGTATCACCGGATGGCTGGTTTTCAACCTGCTGTTCTTCCTATCGCTGGGACTTGCATTTCTGTTTTGGCGGTGGCGGGAGATCCCCTCAGAAGTGGGTGAGGAGCCGTTCTTTTCCCGCACCGTGTTTTTCGTCATTGCCATTGGGGCTTTGCTAGCCACCGCCACGGTGGTGCTGGTGGGAACATCCTCCCCGCTCATTACCCGGCTGTTCACCAAGCCATCCCAGGTGGGTGCCGACTTTTACAACCGCGTCACCTTGCCGGTGGGCATCCTGCTGGCGCTGCTTTTGGGGGTGGTTCCCTACCTCCACTGGAAAGGCACCGCCAAAGAGCTTGGCCAAAGGCTCCTTTTGGCCTCAGGTGTAGCGCTTGCTGGCACTCTGGGAGCGGTAGCCTTTGGTGCGCGGGGCGTGCTGTTTTTGGTTTTCCTCTTCGTTTCCATCCTGGCTTTTGCCTCTAACCTCTTGAAGAGCATGGACGAGATGCGGCAGCGGCGTTTTCGGGCCATGGGCGGCTACCTAGCCCACGTGGGTTTGGGGCTCATGCTCACCGGCATCATTACTTCCTCGGCCTACGACAAGACGCAAAAGGTAACCCTCGCGGAGGGTCAGCCGCAAACACTTTTCGGGTACACGCTCACCTTCAAGGGCATCCGCAACGACAACCCCTTGGAAAAGGATGTGATGCTGGTGGAGGTTAAGGACAGCCAAGGGCGCCTGCGCCAGGCTCGCCCCAGGATGTTCATTAACGAGAAGACCCAGCAGCTGGTGGCCCACCCCGATGTGCTGGTGCGCCTCACCCACGACTTATACATCTCGCCAGTGGAGTACAACCCCGGCCGTCCCCCGGAAGATGCCGGCATGGTGGAGTTGGGCAAGGGCGAAAGCACCCAGCTCGGGCCGCTCTTCATTACTTTCCAGGGCTTTGACATGGGCGGTGGCCACGAAACGGGCGAGGAGCTCTCCATTGGTGCCCGATTGCAGCTCACCACTGACGGCCAAACCTATGCCCTCACGCCCAAGCTGGTCTCCAAGCCCACCGGCCTGGAAAGCCACGGGGTAGAGGTGCCCGGCCGCCCGGGCATCAAGGTGCAGTTGGTGGGGGTGAATGCCTCGGCCGGCAGGATCCGCCTGCACGTGGCGGGTATCCCCTCCGGGGTGGCCAAGCGGGCCTTCCTCAAACCGGGGCAGTCCCTGGTTTATCGCGGGGTCACCTTGACCTTTGACACGTTTGACCTCTCGGATTTCGACCCCCAGGCGGGAAAGATCAACATCGGCGCGGTTTTCAAGGCTAAAACCGCCGACGGGAAGGAGTTTGAGGTCACACCGGCGGTGAGGAGCGGCGGCCAACGCCTGGACGCGGCCCTGCCTCCCCTTTCCGGGGTTTCCATCCGCATCGGCCAAATGAACGCTGACGAAAAGCTGGTGGAGCTTTTGGTCCTTGATCCCAACGCTCCCCCGGACCCCGGTGAACCGGCCCGTTTTTCCGCAGACGTAAGCGTCAAACCCATGATTGGCCTGTTGTGGACCGGGCTGGTGGTGCTCCTGGCCGGCGGGGTGCTGGCCGCCTGGCGGCGGCAAGAGGAGTTTGCTTAAGCCGCGCCTTTTGCCTCCCGGTAAAGGCTGTATACTGGAAGAGCATGCAGGCGGGTTTCGTGCTTCCCCTTTACCCGTTGGATGGGTTCGTGCTCTTGCCGACCTTGGAGGTGGAGGTCACCCCCGTGGGGGCCGTGGCCCTTGAGGTGATCCGCCGGGCTTCAGCGCATGATGACCTGCTGGTGGCTTCCTTCTACGAGGACGAAGCGGTCCATGAGGTGGGGGTGCGGGCCCAGGTCATCCCCACGGAAAAAGGCCGGGGAAGCGTGATCTTCCGCGCCCTCAGCCGTTGCCGGCTGCGCCAGCTGGAAGCCGAGGACATCCCCATGGTGCGGGCGGAGAACTTTCCCGACACGCCGCGGCCCCTGCAACGCCAGGAGCCCCTCCGTCGCCTGTTGCTCCGTCGTTTTTCCAGGCTGTGGTGCGATGCCGACCGCGAGCTTTGCCACGGCATGCGCACCTTGAGCTTGGAAACGCTCACCTGGCGCCTGACCGCCCAGCTCCAGCTGGAGCCCAGCCAGCAGCAGGGCCTGTTAAACCTCGCCGACCCCGTGGCCCGCGGCCAGGTTTTGCTCTTGGCCCTGCGGGAGCTGGAACGAAGGCAGAGGTTTTTGCGGCCGTACATGTGGTTACGGAAAGGAGGGCAGTGGAACTAACGTGGGCAAGCTCGACCTCAACCTCGACGCCTACCGTCTCATTGCCGACCTCCTCCACCGCCTCCGGACTTCCGTGCGTGAGCGGTTGAGGGAGTTGGCGGGAGAAGCCTGGGAGGAGCGGATTCCCGAAGATTTACGGTTGTTCTTGGCTCAGCGCCGCCTGCGGGAGCAGGGGGTGAGCTGGTTTCGCACCGACAGCTGCGATCTCCTGGACTACGCGAGCTTTTCCGATCTGGCGGAAATCCTCGCCGCAAACCCCACCCTCCTGGAGCAAGTGGATTGGCTTCCCACCAGTGGCCGGGAAGCCATGCTGCGCGTGCGTTTTTTGGAGCTCGACACGGTATTTCAAAGGGTGGCCTACGCCCGGCCCATCTCCGAACTGGAGATGGAGCTCCTGGCCGGCCTGGGGGAACGCATCCGCAAGAGCTTCGAAGGTACGAGCAGGACGCCCACGCCTCCTGCACCAGCGAAAGCACAAGAAGCAAAGCCTGCCGAGGCCCCGGCAGTTGAGCGCAAAAGCCCTCCCACTCCCGCGCCTCCACCCGCTGCTCCGGAAACCCGAGCGGCGCCTGCCTCCAGCCAGGGGCTCAGCAAGGAGGCCCTGCTTCGAGCCCTAGAAACCGGCGACACCAAGAAGATCATGGCGGCCCTCTACCAGGAGGTGGTGCGCACCGCCGATGCCATCTTCAAAGAAGGCAAAGCCCCCGCTTGCCCGGTGTGGGAAACCGTGCGGGAGTCAGCTTGGTACGAGAAGAACTTTCGCCCGCTTTCCCTGGCGCCGCTTTCGCATTTTTTCGACATTGTGGAGGACACCAAAGAGCTGGCCCGCTCAGCAAGCCGCGAGGAGATCCTGGAAGCCGTGAGAAACCGGGGGTTTGCGCAAACCCTTTTGCAGCTAAAGGAGCTCTTTCAACCCTACTTGGGGGCAGCGGCTTAGAGCTCTTACAACGCAAGGCTCTTCTGTAGCTAGGAACCTGCCTTTTCGGAGAAAGGCTTGCGGGCTACCAAAAGGTAGTCCCGAGCGCCGGAAAGCCAGGCATCCAACTGCTGGAAAATAGGTCGCCACCTTTCGTCGTTCACTTGCGCGGCCAGCTGCTGCTCCGGAGGGAACGGCCGCAGCTTGCGAACCTCCACCAGCTCAAGACCCACGGCTTCCGCCACGAAGCGAGCCGCCTCCGGGTGCACGGGGCGGAGGTGGGTGGGGTCCACCCAAAACAACCCTGCCCCCACCCTGAGGGTTTCCGGGTTGGGGCTTTCCACCGCCAGGATGCCGCCCGGGCGTAGCACCCTTGCCGCGTGCTCAAAGAGCTTCATCCAGCGGGCCGCCGGGAGGTGCTCGATGAGATGGACGCAGGCCACACCACCGAGGCTCCCCTGGGGCTGCGCCGCCAGGGCTTCCAGGGCGTCCAAGACGCGGGCTTCAAGGCCCCGCCGTTGGCATTCTGCCACTGCAGCTGGATCGCTGTCCACGCCAAAGGCGGGAATTCCCGCTTTGGTGAGCGCCTCCAGCAGCTCCCCCCGGCCACAACCCAAATCCAGCACGGGGCCGGCCCCGCGGAAAACCTCCACGTACTCGGAAGCTCGGGTCAGAATTTCCTGCCGGCTCCCCCGGTGGGACTGCAAAAACCGCAGCCAGGCGCGACGGACTGCCTCCGGCAGCTCCTCCTCCCAGGGTTGCTCCAAAACCCCCACCTGCAAAGGCTCGTGGGCCAGCAGGCGGTCCACCAGGCTGCGGGTCACCGTGATCTCTTCGAAAAGCCGCTCCACCAACGCTTCAAGCCTGGCGGAAGCTGCCGGAAGCCTATGGTCGCGAATCTCCTCGCCCAGGTGCTGAACAGCCTCAAGCCCCCGTTGGAGCGCATCCACGGCCCGGGCCAGCTCCGGCATCCGGCTATCGCGAACCAACTCCAGCTCTTGCTGCAGCTGTTCATGCGCCTTTTGCAGCAACCCTTGCGTTGTTTCCACCCGGGGGAGAGCTTCGTCCCGCAGTCGGACAAGCTCCCGCTGGAGCTCGTCGAAAGCTCCCTGCAGCCCCTGGGCAGCCCGCTCCAACACCAGAAGCCGCACATCCCGTAGCTGCTCCAGCTCCCCCTGGAGCGCCAGAAAAGCCTTTTGGAAGTTGGCAAAATCCGCCTCCACCCTGGGGAGGCGTGTATCGCGGACCTCTTCAAACTCCGAGCGGGTGGCCAGGTACGCCTGGCGCAGATCGCTTAAATCGTGCTCCCGGGTTGCCCGCTCCTCTAGCAGCGCTTGGCCCAACGTGGCGAGCTGGGTTTGGCTTTCGCCGAGCTCCTCCCGTAAGCGATTCAAAGCCCGCTCCGTTTCAGCAATCCTGCCCAGCTCGTCCTTCAGCAAAAAACGAAAAGGCGCCGCCAGCAGGCGGCGCAGCTTTCCCTTCCAGCTTACTTGGCGGGAGGCTGGGCTCCCTTCCATAGGGCTAGCTCTGGCTTTCCAGAGGCTCCACGTGCACCACCAAAGGAACCGTTACATCCCGATGCAGGTGAAGCTCCACGGTGTAGGTGCCCAGCCGCTTGATGTGCTGGGGCAGCACCACCTTGCGGCGATCCACCGCAAACCCTTTGGCTTCCAGAGCCTCGGCAATATCCGAAGCGGTAACCGAACCGTAAAGGGTGTCCTCCTCCCCGGCCCGGCGCTTGAAGGTGAGCTCAACCCCGGCCAAGCGAGCGGCCAACTCACTGGCCGTGGTTTTCTCCTTCTCCTGGCGCAACTCCCAGCGCTTCTGCTCCGCCTGGAAACGAGCCAGGTTGGCCGGGGTCGCTTCGTAAGCAAGGCCCTTGGGAATCAAGTAGTTTCTGGCGTAACCCGGCTTTACCTCCAAAACTTGCCCGCGATCCCCCAAGTTCGGAACATGCTCGTTCAAAATCACCTTCATGACGAACTCCCCTCGTTATCTGACGATGGCCGCAGCCTGACAAAACTGTCAAGCAAGCCAAGACCAGCGTAAATGAACGCTATCGGCACCTGGATCCCCAAAACCACCACCGCCATCCGCACCCAGCGACTGCTGCCCCAGCGGGGACCCAAATACGCGAGAATAATAGCGGTTCCATGCACAAAGTACAAGGCTAACACGCAAGCGAGCAGGTTGGCCGCCAACCATCCCCACGCGCCGGGCGCAAAAACCCAGCCCAACCCGCCCACCACGAACCCCAAAGGAAGCCATTCCTCCGAAACGTAAGCGAGAAACGACTCACGGCCCTGGGCGAAACCCAAAAGCGGCAGCTTGGACCAAAGCAAAAGCCCAACCCCCATGACGTAAATAGCCACCAGAAAAGGGGTTAGGTAGCCAAGCATTCCCGCCACCGCCTGCAGCAACTCGGACTCCCCGAGACCCCAGAGCTTGGCCGTTTGTTGGTGGCCCAGCATCCAGCGAACCATCAACTGAGGCAGCTCCTCCGCCACCCTTTCGGGACCCAAAAACGCCGCGGCGACTGAGCTTGCCACGGCCCACGCCCCTAAGGTGAGGATTGCCAGCCAGCGGCCGGTGGACCACGGGCGCCGCTGCCAGACCTCCACGCTCACCGTGGGCCACACCGCCACCAGCAAATAACCGGTAACCGCCAGGGTCAGCCAGCTGCTGGGAGCCAAAAACGCCGCTCCCACCAGCACCACCAGCACCCAGCCCCAAGCGGCAAACGCTGGCCTCCCCAAAGCCAGCTCCCGCACCAGGGGAAGCGGAGACAAGAGCGCCACGAAGCCGCCAATTAGCGGAACCAGAAAAAGCGCGCCGTAAAAGAGAAGCGACACCACACCAGCAACAAAGGGGCCGGACCACGCCGCCCCTTTGTTTTCTCGATGTGATGTGCCTTCCATGGCTTAAGAGGAAAAAATCCCCGGGTTAGTCACCTACAAACGGCAGAAGCGCCATGATCCGCGCCCGCTTGATGGCCCGGGTGAGCTTGCGCTGGTAAATGGGGCTGGTACCGGAAACCCGGCGGGGCAGAATCTTCCCGGAAACCGGCGTGAACTGGCGCAGCAGCTCCACGTCCTTGTAGTCAATGTAATCAATGCCTTCAGCCGTGAACTTGCAAACCTTTTTGCGCTTGCTCAAGAACTTTTTCTTGGACATTAGGCCTCCTCCGTCGGTGATGCACCGACCTCACCGGCCGCCGGGGCGGGGACCGCTTCCGTCCCCTGTTCCGCAGCCTTGGCGGCTTGTTGGGCAGCGCGCGCTGCCGACAGCTTCCGAGCCCGCCGCAACTCGCGGTCGAGGTTGAGCGTCAGGTAGCGAAGCACCTCGTCGGAGAGCCGCAGCTTGTACTCCAGCGGCGCCACTGCGGTTCCCGGTGCCTCGAACTGCCAAAAGAGGTAATACCCCTCCCGCTTATGGCGGATGGGGTAAGCTAGCGTCCTCTTGCCCCATACGTCTTCCTTGACGATGGTGGCCCCTTGGGTGGCGAGGAGCTGCTTGAGCTCACCGATGAACGCTTCTCTTGCCTCGTCTTCCAAATCGGGAGTTAACACCAAACCTAACTCGTAAAGCGCCATACTATCTCCTTTCGGCCCTTCGGCCCCCTCATCCGGGGAGGGAGCAAGGAGCCTGCATATTACCACACAACGCCCAATCCGCAACGGCCCCAAAGAGGACCTTTCGCGTTTTCACTCCAGTGCGTTCCTCACGTTGAAGCGGTTGGCCGCCCGGGCCAACCCCGAAAACAACGCTTCTTCCACGCAGTCAGCCGCCCGCTGAACCATCGCTTCGGCCACCGGTTCTTCTTCCTCGGTAAAAGGCGCCAGCACGTAGGCGGCAAGGTCGCTCCACGGCTGGGCGCCCCGCACCCCCAGCCGCAGCCGCGGGAACGACTCCCCTACCGCCTCCACCACCGAGCGCAAGCCATTATGTGTACCCGGCCCGCCTCGGGAACGGAGTCGCAGCTGCCCCAGAGGGAGGTCCACGTCGTCCACAACCACCAAAACTTGAGCTGGAACCAGACCTTCCTCGCGACAGAGGGCCGCCACCGCTTGCCCCGAGCGGTTCATGTAGGTAGTGGGTTTTACTAACAGCACGCGGCGGGAGCCTGATCTCTCCGCCACCAAAGCGTAGGGTCGGGGCTTGAACGACCCGCAGCGAAAACGCCGGGCGAGCTCGTCCACCACCCGGAAGCCCACGTTGTGCCTGGTGCGTTCGTACTCCGCTCCGGGGTTGCCCAAACCCACGATCGCGGCCAGCTCCACAGGTTAGGACTCTTCCTCGCCTTCCTCGGCCTCGGCCTTGCCCCGCCGAATGACCTCGGGTTCGGCCATCTCTTCCCCCGCCGGCGCCGCAGCCAGCTCCTCTTCAGCAGCCGCAGCTCGGCCTTCGATCGTGACCAGGACCTTGTGCGGATCATCCAGGAGCTTGGCCCCTGCCGGCAGCGAAACATCGGCGGCAGTAACGTGCTGGCCAATGTGGAGCCCCGAAATATCCACCACGATCTTTTCCGGGATGGCATCGGCCGGGCACTCAATGTGCAGCGAACGACCCGTGAAGTCCAGGAACCCGCCGGCCTTGACCCCCACCGATTCCCCGGTCAACTCCACCGGCACCTCCACCCGCACGTGCTGCCCCTTCATGACCCGGATGAAGTCCAGGTGGATGTACTGCTGGGTGATGGGATCCACCTGGAAGTCCTTGAGCATGGCGTGGCGCTCCTGCTTGGTGCCCTTCATCCGCAGCAAGAAGATGGTGTTCTTGCCCTTTTCCTGGTGGAGAAGCTCGGTGACAAACTTGCGGTTCACCACCACCGGCACGGGTTCCTTGCCCCCGCCGTACACCACCGCGGGGATCAGCCCCTGGGCCCGCAGCTTGCGGCTGGCTCCCTTGCCAAAGCGTTCCCGACGCTCCACCTCGATGACCAACTCACCCATGGCACAATCCTCCTACCTGCGCCCCAAACGAGGCGGCAAAGCTTACCACAAATCCCCAGTTAAACGAAAAGGCTGGACACCGACTTGGCCTCGTGGATGCGGCGAATGGCTTCGCCCAAAAGCTCGGCCACCGAAAGCTGGCGAATCTTCGCGCATTGAGAGGCCCGCGGGCCGAGGGGGATGGTGTCGGTGACGATGACCTCCTCCACCACCGAGGCCTCGATTCGGTCCACCGCCGGTCCCGAAAGCACCGGATGCACACCTGCCGCCAGCACCCGGGCCGCCCCACGTTGATGCAACACTTCGGCCGTCTTCACCAGGGTACCTGCGGTATCAATGATGTCGTCCACAATGACGCAGGTCTTCCCCTCCACATCACCGATGATGTGCATGACCTCGGCGTGATTGGGGCTGGTGCGCCGCTTGTCCACAATGGCCAACCCGGCGTCTAACCTTTTGGCAAAGGCACGGGCCCGCTCCACCCCGCCGGCATCGGGGGACACCATCACCAGGTTAGAAAGCCCCTGCCTCTTGATTTCCTCAATGAGGACCGGGGCAGCAAACAAATGGTCCACGGGGATATTGAAAAAGCCCTGAATTTGCGCGGCGTGCAAATCCATGGTTAAGATGCGGGTCGCCCCCGCCGAAGTCAAAAGATCGCTCACCAGCTTGGCGGTGATAGGCACCCTCGGCTTATCCTTCCGGTCCTGCCGGGCATAGCCAAAGTACGGAATGACCGCCGTAATTCGCTGCGCCGAAGAACGGCGGCAGGCGTCCAGGATAATGAGCAACTCCATCAGGTTGTCGTTCACCGGCGGACAGGTGGGCTGCACTACGAATACGTCGCCGCCGCGCACGTTTTCTTCGATTTGGCAGGCGTTTTCTCCGTCGGAAAAATTAAAAAGCGCGATTCTTCCGGGGGTGATTTGCAGGTAATCGCAGATTCGCTCGGTAAGGTTCGGGTGCGCTCGACCCGAAAGCACAATCAGCGGCAGCTCCCCGTCCATCCCTCCCCCTAAACACAAGCTGGCTGGGGCGGCAGGACTCGAACCTGCACATGCGGGATCCAAAGTCCCGTGGCTTACCAATTTGCCGACGCCCCAGTCGGCGCGAGTATTGTAACGCCAAAAGCCCCACCTGTCGAGAACCCGGAATTACCTCGGGGAGCGCTCGGGCGGCAAAAACACCGCCCGTACCTCCAGATTTGCGGGTTGGTGGCACGCAGGAGTTACTTCTACCCCGGCTCAGGCAAAATAGGGCGGGGAGCAGCGGCTCCGGGGAGGCTTCATGACGCGGTGGTTTTTGGGTTTCTTGTTGCTGGCCAACGCGGTGTTTGCCGAGGAGGCAGTCTTTTCCGTGGCCCAAGCCGGTTGGGAACGCCGGCCACAGCCGGGCGGAGAGGCGGGGGTGGTGGCGCTGGAAGTTCGTTTGCAAGAAGGTTGGCACGTGAACCCTCCCAACCCATCCGACCCTTACCTCATCCCCACCCGTGTGGAGCTGCAGCTTCCCCAGGGGTGGGAAGCGGGAGAACCGCAGTTTCCACAACCGAAGAAGGTCAAGCTGGAGGTTTTTGAGCAAGCGGTGGAGCTCTTTGAGGGGAGCTTCTGGGTGAGGATCCCGGTGAAGGCTCCGGCGGGTGCCGGCGAGGTGACGCTAACCGGCTTCCTTGAAGCCCAGGCCTGCAACAACGTGAGCTGCCTGCCGCCCAAGAAGGTGGCGTTTTCGGTCCCTTGGGGTGCGATGGTAAGCCCACCGACAGCCAATACCGTGCCCTCGGCACCCGCTGGCGGCGCAGTAGCCCAAGGCTCGGTGAGCGAGCGTTTTGCTGGTGCTTCGCTTCTCTTGCAGCTTTTTCTGGTTTTTCTGGGGGGACTGGCGTTGAACCTCACGCCCTGTGTGTACCCCATTATCCCCGTGACCGTTGGGTTTTTCCTCAACCAAACCGGAAGCAGCAAGCGCACCGCTCTGCTTGCTAGCTTCTACGTGCTGGGTATGGCGGTGACCTACTCGACCCTGGGGGTGGTAGCCGCCCTCACCGGAAAACTTTTCGGTGCGGCGCTGCAATCGCCGTGGGTCACCGGCGGGATTGTGGTGGTGGTTTTGGCGCTAGCCGCCTCCATGTTTGGCCTTTGGGAGATCCGCATCCCCGCGTGGGTTTCTGGAGTAGCTGGGGCCCGCCAGGGGGTGGTGGGTTCCCTGGTGATGGGGCTGGTGGTGGG
Organism: Thermoanaerobaculum aquaticum; assembly: GCF_000687145.1. NCBI lineage: Bacteria > Pseudomonadati > Acidobacteriota > Thermoanaerobaculia > Thermoanaerobaculales > Thermoanaerobaculaceae > Thermoanaerobaculum > Thermoanaerobaculum aquaticum. Next base: position 12,948 of record NZ_JMFG01000004.1, on the reverse strand, counting down.
CTTGGTGGCGGCTCCTTGCATTGGGCCGTTCGTTTTGGGCCTCTTGGCCTACGTGGGGCAAAAGCAATCGGTGATGCTGGGCTTTTTGCTCTTCTTCACGTTGGCCCTGGGTCTCGGTCTTCCCTACCTTTTCCTGGCCCTTTCCACCCGCAGCCTGGAAAAACTCCCCCACTCCGGGGCGTGGATGGAAGGGGTGCGTCAGCTTTTCGGGGTGCTCCTGGTGGCCCTGGCCTTTTACTTTGCCCGTCCTTTGCTCCCCGGGGACCTCGGGGACAAGCTGTTGGCGTTAAGTCTGGTGCTCGGTGGCTTTTACCTGGCTGTCATTGCCCGACCCGGCTACGAAATTGCCGCGGTAGATCGCTTCATGCGGGCGGTGACGCTGGCTCTGGTGTTGGCGGGGGCGTGGCTTTGGCCGCACTCGGGCACCACCCCCGCACAGGAGCTTTCCTGGGAGAAGGCCAACGCGCAGGTGTTGCAGGAGGCCATTGCCCAGGGTGGACCGGTGATCGTGGATTTTTACGCCGACTGGTGTTTGCCCTGCAAGGAGCTGGATGAAAAGACCTTCTCCCGTCCGGAGGTCAAAGCCAAGCTTGCGAGCTTCCGCCGCCTCAAGGTTGACCTCACCCAAATTTCTCAAGAAACCGAGGAGCTGCGGAAGGCTTACGGGGTGGCGGGGGTTCCCACGGTGCTGTTCTTTTACCAGGGCCGCGAAGCTCAGGATCTGCGCCTCACCGGCTTCGAGGGTCCGGAGGAGTTCCTGCGCCGTGTAAGGAAGCTGGTGCCGGCGGGTTCTCCAGCGAGCTAGCCGTTTGCTTTTTGCTCCTCAGCGTTTTCCTCGCCGGCCTTCCACTCCCAAACCTTTTCGTCCTCATCAAAGGGCGGGAGGTTGGGCATGCGGCCGCGGGCGGCGTTGACCCGCCACTCCCAGAGGATGGCCCACTTGAGGTACGTTCCAAAGGCTTGCAGCATGCAAAACACCAGGCCCGCCATGCCATCGAGAAAGCCCAGTTGAAAAACGTACATGCGGATGAAGCGCCAGGTGGAACGACCAAAAACCTCAAGAAAGCCGGACCTCCTGCCGGTTTTCCACCCTTGCGCCGCTCCCCAAAAGCCGTACTTGATGATGCGGGGGAGGTACTGCTCGAAGGACTCAATCATGAAGTGCAGCATGGGGTTCTTCAGCACCGGAGCGGGCCCGCGGGTTTGCATGTCGGCGTGCACCCTCCGGTTGGGATAGCGTCCTGCGCCGCGCTTCACCAGCCGCACCACCCGGTCGTGCTGCCAGCCGGAAAAGCGGATGACCCGGTCCATAAAGTACACCCGCCTTTTGATGGTGTAAGCCTCGTACTTGGGGCCGGAAGCCAAAAGGGCCTCGATTTCCGCTTGCAGCTCCGGGGTGCAGCGCTCGTCAGCGTCAAAGATCAAGATCCACTCGTACTGGGTCTGATCCATGGCCCAGTTCTTTTGCGACGCCGAGCCGTAGTAGGGCCTTTGAAAAAAGCGCACCTTCTCGTAAGACTTGGCGATTTCCGGGGTGCGATCGGTGGAAAAGGAGTCCACCACCACGATTTCATCGCACCACAGGAGCGACTCAATGCAATCGCCGATATTTCGCTCTTCGTTGTAGGTGGTAATCACCGCGGAAATCTTCGGTCGCTGCAACTCAGGCATGAAACCCTCCGCACCCATGATAGTCGAGCAACAAGCCCACCCTAAGGGTTGCCGTTCGTGGACTCAGCTTCGCAGCCAGGTAGAGCCTGCAGCGCAACGGCGTTTGGGGCGCACACCGTGCGCCCCAAACTTTGCCGGTTTCCTTTTGCAAACCCCGGCGGTGGGAGCTTACGCCCGTTCCCGCCGGGCCGCCCACCTACATCCTGGCGACGATGGCTTCCCCAAAGCCCGAGCAGGAAACGAGGGTGGCCCCCTCCATTTGCCGGTGCAGGTCGTAGGTCACCTGCTTGTCGGCCACCGCCTTCTCCAACCCCTTCACCACCAGGTCGGCCGCTTCGGTCCAGCCCAAGTAGCGGAGCATCATCTCGCCGGAAAGGATCAGCGAGCCGGGGTTCACCTTGTCCTGGCCTGCGTACTTGGGGGCGGTGCCGTGGGTGGCCTCAAACACCGCGTGCTCGTCACCCTGGTTGGATCCCGGGGCCATGCCCAGGCCGCCCACCTGCGCTGCCAGAGCATCCGAAAGGTAGTCGCCATTGAGGTTGGGGGTGGCAATGACCGAGTACTCGGAAGGCCGCAGCAACACCTGCTGGAACATGGAGTCGGCAATGCGGTCCTTGATCACCACCTTCTTGCCGGTGGGGAGCTGGCCGTTGAATTGGCTGTATAGCTCGTCCTCGGTCAGCACCACATCGGCGAACTGCTCCTTGGCCACCTGGTAACCCCAATCGCGGAAGGCACCCTCGGTGTACTTCATGATGTTACCCTTGTGCACCAGGGTGACGGAGTCCCGGTGGTTTTCCAGGGCATAGCGGATGGCCTTCGCCACCAGGCGCTTGGAACCAAAGGGCGAAATGGGTTTGACGCCAATCCCCGACTCGGGCCGGATTTTCTTGCCCAGCTCACGCTCGATGAACGAGCGAAGCTTTTCCGCCTCGGCCGAGCCCGAGGGCCACTCGATGCCGGCGTACACGTCCTCGGTGTTTTCCCGGAAGATCACCATGTTCACATCCTGCGGCCGCTTCACCGGCGAAGGAACCCCGGGAATCCAGCGTACCGGGCGCACGCAGGCGTAAAGGTCCAACACCTGGCGCAGGGTTACGTTGAGGGAGCGGATCCCCCCACCCACAGGCGTGGTCAAAGGTCCCTTGATGGCTACCCGGAAGTACTGAATGGCCTCAACGGTTTCATCGGGGAGCCAGTTGCCCGTGAGGTTGAACGCCTTTTCCCCGGCCAACACCTCCACCCACGCGATTTTGCGCTGGCCACCGTAGGCCTTTTCCACGGCCGCATCCAGAACCCGCTTGGTGGCGCGCCAAATATCCGGCCCGGTGCCGTCCCCTTCAATGAAAGGAATGATGGGCTTATCGGGCACGGAAATCTTTTGCCCATCCCAACCAATCCTTTCCCCCCATTCTGGGATTTTGAGATTTTCAAGTCCCATCGTACCCTCCCTGGCAACTCCTGCCGCCGGGAGGTTACACGCTTGCCAGACTTTGGTCAAGATTTCACAGGCACAAAGCTGGACCGAAAGGGCAAGAGGCTGTATGGTGAAAACATGGACCTTGCACCGGTGATCATCCGCCAGCTCATTGAAAAAGCCAAACAAGCGCAAGCCCAGGCCTACGCCCCGTACTCGCGCTTTCCGGTGGGAGCCGCGATTTTAGCCGAAGACGGGCGGGTTTTTACGGGGTGCAACGTGGAAAACGCTTCCTTTGGCTTGACCATTTGTGCCGAACGCAACGCCATAGCCGCCACCGTGCTGGCCGGGGCTCGGCCGGTGGCCGTAGCCATCGTTGGCAACCAGCACGATTTGCTGCCCTGCGGCGCGTGCCGACAGGTGCTGGCGGAGTTCAACCCTGACCTGTTGGTGGTGACCCAAGACGCCAACCACAAAACCCAGGTTCGTTCCCTCCGGGAGCTGTTGCCCGGGGCGTTTACCTTGCGGGAGACCTGAAAAAGCTCACACCCCGCGCCGGCGCCGGAGGTAGCGGTAGTCGGGGATGCTGTACTCCTTGAGCTTGGCAATGAGAGCGCCCCGGGAGATGCCCAGAATCCTCGCGCCTTTGGACTGATTGCCCTTCACCTTGCGCATCACCCGGTCGATGATGAGCTGCTCCACCTTGGGCACCACCTCTTTGAGGTTGTCCGAGAGCAGGACCTCCGCACCCTCCACCCCACCGCTCTTGGCGGCCACCGTCGTCACCTGCTCGTCGCAGCGCACCATATCGCCCTCGGCGGTGGCTGCCACCAGCCGTCGCAACTCCCCCACCAGCTCCGCCATTTGCCCGGGAAAGCTCCGGGACAGCAGCGCGTTCAGGCACTCCACGGTAATGCCGCGCACGTTTTTCCCTTGCTCTGCCGCCACCTGTCGCAACAGGGAAGCGACAATCAAGGGCAAATCCTCCTTGCGTTCCTCTAGGCGTGGCACCCGCAGCATGCGCGAGGAAAACACCATGAACAAAGCCGAAGACAGCTTGCCCTGCTGTACCAAAGCCAGTGGATCCTCGCCGCAGGTCACCACCCACCGGGTGCTGGTGGACGACAATGGCTGCTGGGCCTGGGTTTTGACCACACCCACCAGCTCCACCTGAATGGGTTCCGGCAAAAGCTCGGCGTTGCGAACCACCAAAAGGCCGCCCCGCGCCTCGCCCACCAAGCCACCCATGGTTCCGGTAAAGGTGGGTTTGCCCGATGGGCCAAAGAGCTCCTGCCGCAGAACCTCCAGAGAGGCGTCGCGGCCCTCAAAAATCACCACCCGACGACCGGCCACCGGCTCCAAGGTGGCCAAAATGCGGGCGGTTTCCGTACGCCCCGACCCGGGAGCCCCACAAATCAAAACTGGCTCCAGACCGCGGGCCGCTTGCAGAAGACCATCGCGCAGCACCTGGATGGCCTGCGAGGTGCCCGGGAGCAGCATCTCCAGGCGGTGGCGTGCCTCCAGCTCCCAGCTGGTGAAGCTTGAGTCCATGCGCTCCACCTGCTCCCAGAAGAGCCCCAGAAGCCGCGCGGCTTCCGCCACCAGCGCCACGCCTTCATCACCCAACGCCCCCACCGGTCGGGCCAAAAGCAGCGCCACCAGGGAGCCCGTGGGCGTTCGCACGGCCACAAAGGCGGTACCGCCATCCTTCGCTCCGTCCTGAATCACAAACTTGCCCGGAGTCGCCAGCTCCCGGAGAATTGCCGCCGGTACGTTGGGCAGCTCCCCACTCCACAGGGAAGCCAACACCACCCCTTCGGCTGCCGGTCCCCCTCCTTCCCGGGGAATCACCAAGGCAAATTCTGCCTCCCCTACCGCCTCGCGCAGGATGGCGATGAGCTGATGGGTGCGGTCCGGCCGACTTTGGGCAAAAAGCTCCAAAAGCCGCATGCGAGCCTGGGCAAACCCTCCAGGCTCCGGACGCACCACCACCGACTCGGCGGTGGGCTGAGCCGGGGCTTTGATCGGTCGCGGGGGCTCCTCCTCGGTCAAGGCCACTTCACCGCCAACCATGCCCCGGAAAACCAGGGTCACGGTGCCCAAACGCAATCGGTCGCCGGGGTTAAGAACCCCTCGGGAGCGGCGCTCACCGTTTAACACCACCATTTGCCGTTCGGCGGTCACAAAGGTGAAGGCCTCCCCGCTGCGCTGAATGATCAAATGACGATCACCAACGCCTGGGCCGGTGACCACCACATCGTTGCTGGGTGCGGAACCCACAGCAATTTTCGTCTTCTGCAAACGGTAGGTTAGTGTGGCCCCGTTTTCCGATTCAACTGAAAGCAAGAGCATTTTGATGCCCTCCGTTCATCGCCGTGCTATTTTGTATCACATTCGATAGCCTGAGTGCAAGTACCCCCTCCGGGATGTAAAACAAAAAACTGAAAGCAAACAGATTGGCACATTCTGTTAACAATATGGTCACACTATGGGGTCCCCGATCCAGTAACGTTCAAAACCCATTCGGCCAGGCGCGGCATGTGCTGGTAAAAGCGCGCAAAAAAGGCAGCTTGCCAGGGGATCACTTTGCTTCCCCCTCCCCGCTCCAAAACCCGAAGCAGGGTCCTTGCCACTTTTTCGGGTTTCAAAATGGGAACAGCCAGACGCGCCAAAGGGGGGAGCTTGCGGTGGGGCACCCCGTCCACGATCATACCGGTGGCCACAGGACCCGGACACACCCAGCCCACAGCAATGCCCGTGCCGCGCAAATCCAGCTTGAGGCAAGAAAGGTAGGCGTTGATGGCGGCCTTGCTGGCCGCGTAAACACCACCCCCTCGGTAGGGGATAAGGGCTGAAAGGGAGCTCACCACCCCAACGGCGGAGGGATTGTGCTGCCGGAGATAGGGAACCGCCGAGCGGATGGTGTTGACCACCCCCAGGAAGTTCACGGAAACAACACGCCCCACCTCCTCTGGAGAGGCCCGCCACCCTTCTCCGTGGAAACCCACCCCGGCGTTGGCAACCACCACCTGCCAGCGGCCCAGCCAGGACGCCGCTTGCTGCGCCAGATCGTCCATAGCCTGGGCGTCGGCCACGTCCCCCGCAAACACCGCTGCTTCTCCACCCACGCCCCGGACTTCCCGGGCCACCAGCTCCAGCTCATCCGGGTTGCGGCTCACCAAAGCCACTCGACAGTGACGGCGGCCAAGCTCTAGCGCCAACGCCTTGCCGATGCCGCGACTCGCTCCGGTCACAAGGACACCCACTGCACGTATGCGCATGGCGGAATCTTGGCACAACGCCTCTGTTATATTCAACGGCGATGCGTATTGGTGCGCTTTCCGTTGACCCGCCGTTGCTGCTGGCCCCCATGGCCGGCATCACCGACCGTGACTTCCGCCTGCTGATCCGGAGGCTGGGTGGTTGCGGTTTGGTGAGCATGGAGTTTATTTCGGCGGTGGGACTTCTGAAGGAAAAGCCCAGCACCCTCCGCATGCTTCACTTCGTGGAGGAAGAGCGCCCCATTGCCATCCAAATTTACGGCTCGGATCCCGAGACCATGGCCGAAGCGGCTTCCCAGGTGGAGGCCATGGGGGCGGATGTGTGCGACATCAACATGGGCTGCCCGGCCAACAAGGTGCTCAAGGGCTGTGCGGGGGCAGCCCTCACCGGCGATCCTGAACTGGCCCGTCGCATCGTCCGGGAGGTGCGCAAGCGCATCCGCATCCCGCTTACCGTAAAGTTCCGGCTGGGGGTGCGTTCAGACCGGCTCACCTACCTGGAGCTGGGGCGCATCTTTCAGGACGAAGGCGTAAATGCCATCACCCTCCACCCCCGCACCGCCAAGCAAATGTTCACCGGGCAAGCGGATTGGAGCGCCATTGCGCGGCTGGTGGAAACCGTTTCCATTCCCGTGATTGGCAACGGGGATGTGAAAACGCCTGAAGACGCCCTCCGCATGTTCCGCGAAACCGGCTGTCAGGGCGTGATGATTGGGCGGGCCGCCCTCCTTAACCCCTGGATCTTCCGCCAGACCGCCGATTTGCTGGCCGGTCGGCAACCCCAGGAGCCCACCCTGGAGGACAGGTACCGGCTCATGCGCCAGCATTTTTCCTGGGTTTTGCAGCGAGAAGACGCAAAAACCGCTCTCCACAAGCTCAAGACCTTCGTGGGTTGGTACACCCACGGCCTCCCCCACGGCCGCCGTTTACGGTGCCAGCTTTCCCAGCTGCAGAGCGCCGAGGACATCATGGCCTCTGTGGACGCCTTTTTCACGGCGCAAATGGAGGGGGCGTGAGCAAGCTCCCCCAGCCCATTCCCCGCCAGGCCCTGCGGGACCTGCTCCCCGACGTTCCCGAAACCGTGTTCAGCGAGGAGTTCACCCGGGCCTGTGAGGTTTTGGACGCCTTCGTGGGGGACTGCCTTCGCTTTTTGGTGCACGAGCTCTCTCTGGGCGGGTTTGCGGGAACGGCCGAGGATTTTGCCCGCTTGCGGAGGCACTCACCCCACGGCCTGGCCCTGTCCCGCTGGCTTTTCGACTGCCTGCGCCTTTACGGGCTTGCTGAGGAGCAAGACGGCATCGTGCACGTACCCGCCATCGTGCCGAGGGTTGACCTGGAAGCTGCCTTTGCCGCAGCAGTGGCGGCCAGCCCCCAAGCGGAGCCGGCCATGGCGGTGCAGAAGCTGGCCACCCAGGCGCTTCCTGACGTGCTGGCAGGAAAAACCACCGGCGAGGAAGCCCTCTTTTCCTTAAGCCAGCTGGATTTGTGGTTTTCCTACTTTTCTAACCGCAACATTCACTACGCCCCCACCAACGCTCTGGCCGCCCTGGCCCTGGCCCGCGCCGTGGGCCCTCAGGCGCGCCTCCTGGAGCTGGGGGGTGGCGGTGGGAGCGCCGCTGAGGCGGCTTTGATAGCTCTTTGGGATGCCGGCAAACCCCCGGCCCTTTACGTCTTTACCGAGGTGCACCCGGCTTTCCTGCGCCGGGGCAGCCGCTTGGTCCGCCAGCTTCTGCCTGAAGGTTGCCAACTGGAGGCTCGGCCTTACGACATCGAGCTTGCCCCCGAAGAGCAAGGGCTTCCCGGAGTGCTTTTTGACGCGGTTTTTGCGGTGAACGTCCTGCATTTGGCCAGCGACGTGGTTTTGGCTCTTCAACGCTTGCGCACCCTGCTTGCCCCCGGTGGGGCTTTGGTCCTGGGGGAGCTGATGCGCCCCAGCTTTCAAGCGCCGGTGCATCTGGAGCTGCCGTTTTTGCTGCTCAAAAGCTACCAGCAGGCCAAGAACCAGGACGGCATCCGCAGCCGCCCGGGGTTTTTGTGTCAACAGGGCTGGCAAAACGCCCTCCGTGCGGCAGGGTTTGGCGATGCCATGGTGCTCCCCGCAACCCTGGACCGCTGCCTTGCCCTTTACCCCGGCTTTTACTGCGCCGCCCTCGTCGCCCGTTAGTGCCGCACCCGCACCCGGTACGCCAAGGCACTCTGCCCATGAGCGGGCACCGGCACCGAAAACACCACCACAAAAGCCGAGCGTTTCTGATAGGGGTGCGAATGGGAAAGCATTTCCCAATCGCCGCCGATGCTTTCTTCCACCTCCACGGTAATGGGCTCCTCCTTGTGGTTGCGAAGCCGCACTTCAAAAGCGCTTTCCGTGACCTTATCAAAAGACCGAAAGTCCGTTTGTACCCGCTCAGCGACCACATCAAAGGCCGTGCCTATTTCTAACTTGACGGTTTCGTCTTTGGGGGTGTGTTCGATCCGGTCTTCCCCCATGAACTGCTCGACCCCGCGGCTATCCCGCTGGTACACGCGCACGGTCCCCGCCGGCAGCGGCAAACCCAAGCCGTTGGCGGCGGTGTTGGCCATCTCCAGCTTCACCCGTACCGGCTCGCGGTGGAGGTCCTGCCGCGACCAAAAGTAGTAAGGAAAGCCGGCAACCACAAAGTGCTTGACGGCCTTCACCCCGGAAGCTTGCAGCAATGAAACCTGCTTGTCCTGGCGGTCGAGGATCGTGGTGGGGCGCTCCAGCGTGTAAAGGTGGTACTCCCCCAGGGCTTCTTCTGCCATCCCGGGGGCTTTGGCCATCATTTTTTCGGCCATCACCGCTTCCCGGGGCCGCTCTTCCCGCACCACGTGCACTTCCCCGGCAACCAGCTGCAGCTTGGCTTCCGGGTAAGACGCCCCGGAGTTGTTGGAAAGGGTCACCCACCCGGTAAGGGCCCCTTTCTCCCCCTGTTGGTCCAGGCTCAACACGTAGTCGGCCCGCCAGGTGATGCCTTCGGTGAGGTAGGTGGCCTGCACCGTGCGCGGTCCCGCCTTCTGGCTTTGCAAAAGCCAAACCAGCGTGGGTTTTTCCCGCAGGTAAGGCGGCACCGAGTCAAAAACCAGCTCCCGGTAGGCTGGGTTGGCCACGATGCGATCACCCACCCGCCACACCGTGCCGTTTTCCACAGACAAAAGCGTGGCGCGGATTTCCTGTCGCACGGTTCCGGGGCCGTCCAGGCGCGGCTCTTCCCGCACCAAAGTCACTTCCTTGCCCAAGAACTTGGTCAAAAGCGTTTTGGGAGAAAGCAGGTCGTACTCGTAGTTTTGCTCCAGCACCACGGTGTCATCGGCCATGAACGCCACGGTTTGCGGCATCACTTTGGCAGCAATGTCGCGGTATTCGAGCTTGACCACGCCGGAGGGCAACACCACCGGCCGGCTGTCCCGCACCAGGGCCCGACCCACGTTGTACACCGTAAGCGACAGCGTCTGCCCCCCATCGGCAGTGGAAATGACGGTAGGGGGCTCCGCCGACCAAGCTAAACCCAGGCACACGCCACCGGTCAAAGCAGCGGAAAAAAGCCAACGGAGCTTCATGGCTACCTCCTGGGTTCCATTGTAAGCGCGATGGTTCCGGAAGTCCCCGAGATGACGGTGCCGATGACCGCCGCGTGGGGCAACTTTTCCAAAAGCTCTTTTGCACTTTGGGCAGGCACGGCGGCCAAAAGCCCACCGGAGGTTTGAGGGTCGCAGAGGATCAAGGCCCACTCCTCGGGGATGAGCTCCCAGCCGCTCACCCGTTCGCCCACCCAAGCCCGGTTGGCCTTCAGCCCCCCCGCCACGGCTTTAGCGCAAGCAGCTTCCATGGCTCCAGGCAGCAACGGCACCGCGGAAGCCCAGAGCTCGAAAGCCACACCTGACGCCTTAGCCATCTCTAGCGCATGGCCCAGTAAGCCAAAGCCAGTGACGTCGGTGAGGGCATGAGCGTGCTCGCGCAGCACCCGGGAGGCTTGCAGATTGGACTCTTTCATGGAAGCCACCAGCGGCTGCAGGAACTCCTCAGGCATTTGCCCGCGCTTGAGCCAGGTGGAAAGCAAACCGGTGCCCAAAGGCTTGGTGAGAACCAAGAGGTCCCCCGGTTGGGCTCCCGCCTTGGTCAAGAACCGCCTGGGGTGGACCGTGCCGGTGACCGCCAGGCCGTAAAAGATCTCAGGAGAGCGAACGGTGTGCCCGCCCAAAAGCACCACGCCTTCCCGCGCGCAAGCTTGGGCACCGCCGCGGAAGATATCCCCGAGCACCGAAAGCGGCACCACATCCGGGGCAAACCCCGCCACTGCAAGAGCGGAAAGAGGCTCACCACCCATGGCGTAGATGTCCGAAAGCGCGTTGACAGCGGCGATAAACCCAAAGTCTTCGCCGTCATCCACGATGGGGGTGAAGAAGTCCACGGTCTGCACCAGCGCCAGGTCCGGATTAAGCTCGATGATTCCCGCGTCGTCCAGGCGGTCACCGCCCACCAGGACCCGGGGGTCCGAAGGGAAGGAAAGCTGCGCCAGAGCCTGGGCCAGGTCCGCCGGACCCAGCTTAGCCGCTCAACCGGCACAGCTCACCATTTCCGTAAGCTTGAAGATCTCCTCCCGCGTCACGGGGGCATGCTAGCACGCCCAACGGACGGGCTTTGGTTTCCGTAGTCTCCTCGGAGGGAGAAATGACCGACCGCACCACAAGCCCGCAAGCACCGGCGCTGGAGCTCATGCTGGCGGCGCTGACCCTTTTGCTTCTGGTTTCCGCCATCCTCTAGACCCCCGGCCAAAGCCCTGGCAAAGTGCGCTAGCATGCCCAAGGAGGGGCGCATGGATCTAGCGCAACTTCGGGACGCCATTGCCGATGTGGATCGCGCGCTTTTGGAGCTCTTGCGCCGGCGCATGGATTTGGCCGCCCAGGTGGGACAGGTAAAGGCAGCACAGGGGCTCCCGGTGGTGGTGCGGGACGTGGAGGACCGGGTCCTCACCCGCGCCCGCCAGCACGCGGAAGCCTGCGGTGTTTCCCCGGAAATCATGGAGGCCATTTTTGCCGCGGTCATCCGCGGCTCGGTGGAGCGCCAGCACCGGGTGGGTGTGGAGCTGCGGCGCCAGCGCGGCCAGAAGGTCTTGGTAGTGGGGGGGGCGGGGGCCATGGGTGGGTGGTTCCGCCATTTTTTGTCGCTGGTGGGGCACCAGGTGGAAGCCCTGGACCCCGCCTGGAGCCCGGTGCCCCCTTCCGAGGGGCTTTACACGCGCTTGGCTGACGTGCCGCTTTCCCAGTACGCCTTCATCATCGTTGCCGTGCCCTTAGACCGCACTCCCGCGGTGCTTTCGGAAATCGTTGGCCTGCGTCCTCCGGGTTTGGTGGTGGAAATTGCCTCCATCAAGTCCCATCTGGAAGAAGCGCTGCGGGAAGCGGAGGAAACGGGGGTACGGGTGGCCTGTCTCCATCCCATGTTTGGGCCCGGCAAATCCCCTTACCAGTCGCTCACCTTTGTCCTTGCCTGCCGCCGGGAGCCCGAGCTGGAGCAGCAAACGATCCTGCCGCTTTTGCAGCACCCTTACACCCACGTGATCCCCGTGCCCTTCCCCCACCACGACCGGCTCATGGGTTGGCTTCTGGGGCTGGCGCACCTCACCGGTATGCTCTTTGGCCGCGCTCTTGCCGCTTCCGGCTTGGACCCCCGGGAGCTGGCCGCTTGCGCCTCCACCACCTTCGAACGCCAGGCCGCCACCGCCGCTTCGGTGTTGTCCGAGGATCCCGACCTGTACCTGGACATCCAACGCTTGAACCCCCACCGCCATCAGGTTTACGAGGCCACGAGAAAAAGCCTGGAGGAGCTGGTCAAGCTGGTGGAAGCCGGGGACCGCGAAGGGTTCCGTCAGCTCATGCAGGAAGCCAGGCAGGCCCTCCCGGAGCTCAACGGTCGGCCATGAAGGCGCGCCACCTGGCCGAGTACGCCGGGCTTTGGCTTTTGGCCCTTTTCTTTCGCGCTCTCCCGCGCCCCTGGGCCCTGGCCCTGGGAGCAGTGGTGGGGCAGGTGGGCTGGTGGCTGCGAATTCGCCGGCAGCTGGTGTTTGCCAACCTGGAAATAGCTTTTCCTGAACTTTCGTTGCGGGAACGCCAACGTTTAGCGGCTGCCGCCGCCCGCAACTTTGGCCGCACGGTGGCGGAGTTCGTGCGCTTTGCCGGGCGGGACCGCCGGCGGGTGGGGGAGCTGGTAGCGGTGCAAGGCGAACAGGAGCTCAGGGAGGCTCTGGCCCAGGGGAAAGGCGCCGTCGTGGTCACCGCCCACCTGGGGGCCTGGGCCCTGTACGTCACCGCCCTGGCGGCCCGGGGTATCCCCTGCGCCCTGCTGGTGGGACGCCAGCACAACCCCTACGTGGACCGCTTCATCCTCGGCATCCCCGGGGACGCGGTGAAATTCATCTCCAAGGGGCGCACCGCCCCGCGGGAAATCCTCAAATCGCTGCAGGAAGGACGGGTGGTGGTGATGGTGGCGGATCAGGACGCCGGTCCCCGGGGCACCTTTGCCCCGTTTTTTGGCAGGCCGGTTTCCACCTTGCCGCTGCCGGG
>NZ_JMFG01000003.1 GCF_000687145.1 Thermoanaerobaculum aquaticum | reverse complement strand
GACTTACGAGGCCGCCCACGGCGAGCAGGGGCCGCTTCGGCCGCGGCCTTGCGCGGCCGTCCCCGGCGACGGGCCGGCGCCGCCGCGGCTTTGCGGGCCGGACGCCGCACCACCTTGGGCTTGGGGGCACTGGGTCGGCGGCCCGGGCGCATGCGCACGCCCAAAAGCGGAATGATCACGAGGTTTTCCTTTTCGTCAAATTGCGGCTCCATGATGAGCTTGCCGGGAACCACCAACCGGTACTGTTCCAAAAGCGCGCGAATGGAAAGCGAGGTTACCCGCTTGCGGCGGGTTATTTTGAGGGCGCCGCTTTCATCGGGACGGGCTGCCCGCAGCCCCAGGGCGCGGCGTTCGGGATCGAAAAACAGGAGAACATGGGTGGCGTTTTCCAATCCAAACGCTTTCACCGCATCCGCGGAAAGCCCCAGCAACCCTTTTGCTGTCAAAGTGGCCTGGATTTTTTGATTACCTCCACCGGGAATGAACTGGATAAATGGCATCGTTCGCTCCTTTCACTGAAAAAATAGGGCATGAATTGGCGTTTGGCAAGGGCTGCACGTTCAAACCTAGGGTTTAAGCTGCAAATGAAGCTCCGTCAGTTGCTCCTCATCCACCACGTTGGGGGCATCGGTAAGCAAGCAGTTTCCTGCGGTGGTTTTGGGGAAGGCAATCACGTCGCGAATGGATTCCCGTCCCGCCATGAGCATCACCAGCCGGTCTAAACCCAAGGCAATGCCACCGTGGGGAGGCGCGCCGTAGCGGAAAGCTTCCAATAAGAACCCAAACTTTTGCTGCGCTTGTTCGGGGGTAATGCCAAGGCAGGCAAACACCCTCCTTTGCAGCTCCGCATCGTGGATACGAATGGAACCACCGCCCAATTCCAGGCCGTTTACAACCACGTCGTAGGCGCGGGCCCGTACCTTTTCCGGTGCCGTTTCCAAAAGCTCCACATCTTCGGGTTTGGGCGAGGTGAAGGGGTGATGGCACGCGTAAAACCTCTGGGTTTCCTCATCCCATTCCAGCAGGGGAAAATCGGTGACCCAGCAAAACGCGAACTGGTTTTGGGGGAGAAGGTCCAGCTTACGGACACACCACAAGCGCAGCTGACCTAAGGCGGTGAGCACGGTTTTTTCTGGCCCGCCAGCGATTAGGAGTAAATCGCTGTCCTGGCAGCCGGCCGCCTGCAAGAAACGCAAAACTCCCGCATCACCCAGCGCTTTTTTCGCTGGGCTGGCCACCCCATCGGCGGTTTTTTTCATCCAAACGATGCCGGGCAGACCCAGCTCCTTGGCTTGCTCGCCGAGGGTATCCAGCTCCTTGCGGGAAAAAGCAGCACCACCGGGCACCACAAAACCTTTCACCCGGCCCGTAGCTGCCGCTTCGCGCAGCGGCAGAAAATCGCACTCGGCTGAAGGTCCAGAAAAATCAGCCAGGCGCAAATCGAATCGCAAATCCGGTCGATCGGAGCCGTAGCTCTCCATGGCTTCGGCGTAGGAAAGACGGGCAAAATGCTCCGGAGGTTCGATGCCTACCAGGGGGAAAATCCGGTGGAAAAGCCCCTCAATGAGGGCAAAAATATCCTCCTCGCTGATGAAGGAGGCTTCCACGTCCACCTGGGTGAACTCCGGCTGACGATCGGCGCGCAAATCCTCATCGCGAAAACAGCGGGCAATTTGCATGTAGCGGCCCAGCCCTGCCACCTGCAATAGCTGCTTGAAGAGCTGGGGGGATTGGGGCAGGGCGTAAAACTTTCCCGGAGAAAGACGGGAAGGCACCAAAAAATCCCGGGCACCTTCGGGGGTGGAGCGGGTGAGGATGGGGGTTTCCACTTCAATAAAACCCATCTCGTGGAAATAGCGGCGAATTTCAAAGGTAATGCGATGGCGCAGGAGCAGGTTGGCCATCATTTCCGGCCGTCGCAGGTCCAAATAACGGTAGCGCAGGCGCAGCTCCTCGCTGGCCTTCACACGATCTTCCACCACAAACGGCGGGGTTTCAGCGCGGTTCAAGATTTGCAAATGCTCAGCCACCACTTCCACAAGCCCGGTGGGAATTTCCGGGTTGGGGTTTTCCCGGGCCACCACCGTGCCCACAACGCGCACCACGTCCTCCGGCGAAAGGGTTTCCGCTTGCGATTTCAGCTGGTCGCGAAAAACCACCTGGGCAATGCCTTCGCGATCGCGAAGGTCCACAAACACCACCCCGCCCAAATCCCGCCGCCGTCGTACCCAGCCGCAAAGCTCCACCTGTTGACCGATGTGTTCCGGCCGCAAACTCCCGCAAAAAGGTCGCTGCCAAGCTTCAGCCATGGCTCTCTCCTCCCCCTTTGGAGGGGACGTTAGTTTAGCAACCGTGGGTTTGGGCTATCTCACCGACCACGGCGGCGGCTGGCGGGTTGGCGGGCGGTTTTTTGTTCATGCTTGGGGGGACGGGGTTTTTTGTGCCGCTCTTTGCCGCGAGCCGCCCGTCCCGCCTGCCCCCGGGCCGGTTTTTCCTTTCGCGCAGGTGAAGGTGGGGAAGGACGCAGGTGTTCCAGCGGCGGGAGAATCAAAGCAAAATCCACCCCCATGGTTTCCTCGTCCACGCCCAAAACCTTAACCCGCACGGGATCGCCCAAACGGAAGATGCGGCCGGTGCGTTCGCCCACCAAGCGGTGACTCTCCTCCTCGTAGCGGTAGCGGTCATCGTCCATGGTGGAGGCGTGCACCAGGCCCTCCACGAAAATCTCATCGAGCTGCACGAACAAACCAAAAGCCAAAACCCCGGTAATGTGTCCGGAAAACTCCTGGCCAACTTTTTCCTTCATGAACTCCGCTTGCTTCCACCGCACCACTTCACGTTCGGCTTCTTCCGCACGCCGTTCGGTAAAGGAAGAGGTTTGCGAGATTTCCCAGAGCTCAGCTTCCACCAGCTCCCGCTCGCTGGGGGAAAAGCGCTTTCCCTCCAGAAGATGGGCCAAAAAACGATGCACCACCAAATCCGGATACCGGCGGATGGGGGAGGTGAAGTGCAGGTAAAAGTCGGTGGCCAGGGCGTAGTGCCCCCGGCATTCCGGGAGGTATTCGGCGCGGGCCAGGGAGCGCAGGATGAGGGTTTGCAGGAAGCGCTCCTCCGGGCGACCTTCGATGGCCGCCAAAACCCGCTGCAGCTCGGAAGCCGGGAGCTCCTCTAGATCGCCGGCCAGCGGCACCCCGAACTCCTCAAGCACTGCCTGCAGCTCCGCCAGCTTGCCGGGGGAAGGGCGGCTGTGCACGCGAAAGATGCCGGGGGTACGGCCAAAAACCAGCATGCGGGCCACCGCTTCGTTGGCGGCAATCATGAGCTCCTCGATGAGACGGTGGGCGCGGTTTCGGGGTGCCTCCCGCACCCCGGTCATGAAGCCCTGGGGGTCCAGCAGGATCTCCGGCTCCGGGAGGTCGAAATCAATGGACCCCCGGCGCTGCCGCTGGGCTCGAAGCCGCAAAGCCGCAAGGTCCAAAAGGCGTAAACTTTGGGCTACACCAGGGGGAAGGTCGGAGGGGAACTCCCCGGCTTCCAACCAGGAGAAAACCTCGGTGTACGTGCAGCGCCTCCGCGAGCGGAACACCGAGCGGAACGCCTGGTAGTCGGCGATGCGACCCTCGGGGGTGACCAGGAAGCGCACGGTGAAGGCCAGCCGGTCTTGCTCCGGGACCAGCGAGCAAAGGCCGTTGGAGAGCTTTTCCGGCAGCATGGGCACGCACCGCCCCGGCAGGTACACGCTGGTGCCCCGTTCCCGGGCGGCCAAATCCAGAGCGGAGTAGGGTGTGACGTAGTGGGAAACGTCGGCAATGTGCACGAAGACTTCCACGGCATCGCCGGGGCCGGGGAAGGCCACCACCGCATCGTCGAAGTCCTTGGCGGTTTCGCCGTCAATGGTGACCGCGGGCTGGTGCCGAAGGTCCCGGCGCCCGGCCAGGTCCTGTTCCCGGACGGCATCGGGCAAACGCTCCGCCTCCTCCAGCGCCTCGGGGGGAAACTCCACGGGGATGCCCAGCTCGGAAAGCACCACTTCTTCATCCACCCCCGGTTCCCCCGCTTGGCCGAGGGTGCGGAGCACCCGCCCGGAAAGCGGCCCCGTTTCCCCGTACTCGGTGACCACCACCTCCACAAACTCACCCTCTCGCACGGGAAAGTTGGGGGTTTCCACCAGCACCTTCATGTGCAGCTTGCGGGCGTAGGGGTCCACCCAGGGCTGGACCGGGTCGGGGAAGAAGCGACCAACGATGGTTTGGCGGGCCCGGCGTAAAACCTTGACCACCTCACCGAAGCGGTCCGCCACCCACCGCCCGCGAACGCGCTTGCTGCGGCGCTTGACCAGCACCAGATCGCCGTCCATGGCGTTCTTGAGCGATTCCGGGGGAACCACCACCTCGTCCCCTTGCCCCTTCACCGGGCGCACCACACCAAAGCCCTTGGCGGTGGTGCGGACCACCCCGGCCACGAAACCGGCCTGATCCGGCAAAACCCACCGGCCGTTGGGGAGGCCCACCGCCACGGCCCTCTCTTCGGCGAGCTGGAGCACTTCTTCCAGGCTTCCGGGGGGAAGCTCTAAGAGCTCCGCCAGGCGCCGGGGGCTTGCCCCCTGGGGCCCGAAATCCCGCAACACAGCCGACAGTTTCCGCAGAGCCAGAGCCACCTCTGCGGAGACCAACCGGTTCTTGACAGGTTCCTGCTTGGCACGTACCATTTTTGGTGCGCGGGCGAAAGTGGCGGAACTGGTAGACGCGCAAGATTCAGGATCTTGTGGCTTCCCAGCCGTGGGGGTTCGAGTCCCCCCTTTCGCACCACCAGCCCTTCTTTTCATCCCCCCTGCTCACCGCTGAGAAAAGCGAGCGCCTTTTCCCGTTCCCAGAAGATGGGAAAGATGCGGTCCAGCTGCGTAAGCTTCAAAAGCGCCTCCAACCGCTGATGGGGGCGGAGGAGGGCCATGCGGCGGCCCGCTTGTGTGAACTTCTGGAGGTAACCCACCAGCTCACCGATGCCGGTGGAATCCACGTAATCAATGCGCGCCACGTCCAAAAGCAACCCGCCGGAGGTCTCCTGAAAGACCCGCTCGATTTCTGCGGCCAGTTGCTTGGCTGACTCTCCCAGCTTGACGTTGCCCGCAAGCTCCAGGACCGTGACGCCTTGTTCGCTGTACTTTTTGAGATCCATGGTTTTCTCCTCGGGTCAAAAACCCACAGTGACCGTCACTTCCGCCACCAGAGTGCCACCCCGGAGGGCTCGACACGAGTAGCGCCTGAGCTTCCCAAAGCTCGCCTCCTTCCGGCAAACCACCGAAAGGCGGTCCCCAGCGTTCACCTCCTGCCGGAGGCTGGCCTGGTCAATGGCCACCAGCCGCAAGCCCTCATTTTGCTCCGGGGGATCGGTGAGCAGAATCGCTTGCGCCATAGCTTCCGTCAGCATGGTGAGGGGGACGGGAAAGGAAAAGCTTTCGGCGGCACCGGCGGCAGGAACAACCACCACCTCTTCCCCTTTGCGCTCGGCAAAGCGGAAAGGGGGTTGGTGAGGGAGGGGATCAGGCTGCCTCCTGGACACCCTTGCTCCGCAAGAACTCCACCAGGGCGTTCACCGAGGCAAAAGCCTTGGTCCCCACTTCTTCGTCCTGGATGCGCACCCCAAACTCTTTTTCGATGCCAATCACCAACTCCAGGGCATCAATGGAGTCCAGCCCCAGCCCATCGCCGAAGAGGGGGGCAGCGTCATCGATGTCCTCCGGGGTCATCCCTTCCAGCTGCAGCCTGTTGATGATGAGTTCCTTAACCCTGCGATGCAGTGAGCTTTCCGCCATCGAGCCCCAAACCCTCCTCGCAGCGGAAGTATAGCCTATCCCGTAAACCCTTAGCAAAAATGACACCTAGCTCCGTTACGGAGAGAGGTCGTGAAACCTGCGCCCTGCGCAGTTCCTTGGTCTTGATGGCCGCCGCGGAGCGGCGGCCCCACAGGCGGAGCGGCGGCCCCACACAGAGAAAAATGTCGAACCCGCGCGGGAAGCTGTGGGACCCGCGCTCCGCGCGGGTTTCTATCCCCAAAGTGTGCGAGCCGCGCTCAAAATTGTGGGACCCGCGCTCCTGCGCAGTTCGTTTCTCTCTTTAGCCGCCGCGGAGCGGCGGCCCCACATTTCCGGCGATGGCCCCACAGAAAGAAAAAACTGTGGGACCCGCGCTCCCGCGCGGGTAAGCAATGAAAGCGCCGCGCGTTGGGAATCGCCCACGCTCCTTGGGAGGTTGCGCAGCCGCCTTTCCCGTCACGGGAAACCGTAGGGAGGTGCCACTCTGTTGGAAAAAAGGATGGCACCACGTGTGTGCGGGCCAGCTCTTGACGGAGCGAGATTTGCAACGCATATTATGACTCAATTCCGGTCTCGCTGCCGCCCCCAACGGGGGTGCAGAACACGGCTTCCAGGAGACGGCGACGATGGCCAGAGAGGAGGCTTTTTATGCGTCGCAGGGGTGTTGTTCTATTTCTGGCCGCGGCTCTTTTTGCCCTGGCCGATCCTTCGTTTGCCGGCTTTGCCGGCACGGACATCTACCTGCCGTCGGTGGGTTCGGCGGTGGGGGTGGCTCCCTGGTACACCACGGTCTGGGTTTACAACCCCAACACATCCCCGGCCACCGTCACCTTCTACTTTCTCAAACGCCAGCCCAACCCTTCACCCAGCTCCTACACGGACACCATTCCACCCGGCGATGTCAGGCGCTACGACGATGCGGTCAAGTTCATGTTTAACGAATCCACCTTTGGAGCCTTGCGGATCGTCTCCAACCAGAAGGTTCTGGTGTCTTCGAGGATTTACGCGCAAAGCTCGGGCGAGGGCCTTCGGGATTCGAAGGGTCAGTACTTTGGAGGGGTTCCAGCCTCCTTTGCCATTGGCATGGGGGAGAAAACCCACATTGTCGGGGTAAAGCAAACCTCCTCGGATAAGGCGTCTTCAGACTTCCGTTTCAACATTGGGGTTGTGGAAACCACGGGGAACAGCTGCACCGTGACCTTGCGGCTTTTAGATGAAACGGGGGCACCGGTGGGTTCTCCTCGTACCTGGAGTCTGGGTCCCCGGGAGCAAAAGCAGGACAACGTGTGGAGCTTGTTTGGGACCTCCATGCCCAACCATCAGGTGGAAATTGAGGTCACGGGGGGCTCAGGCAAGGTGATTGCCTTTGGCTCTTCCATTGCCAACGGCTCGGATGATCCCTCCACGGTGGAGATGCACTTTGCCGACAGCTTGCTTGCCGAAAACTCCGGTGGTGGCAGCGGCACCATCACCGGTGTGACGGCAGGGCAGGGGCTTACCGGAGGCGGAACTTCAGGAAACGTGACTTTGGCAGTGGCCAACGGCGGGATTACCAGTGGAATGTTGGCGGACAACAGCGTTACCTCGGCAAAGATTGTCGATGGCAGCGTGCAAACGGCCGACCTCGCCAACGCTGCGGTGACAGCGTCTAAGATTTCCGGCACTGGTGCCACCAGCGATCGGGTTTTGAAGTACGACGGCAGCGCGGTGGTGTGGGGTGTGGATGAGCAGGGCGGGCTGACCCTACCCTACAGTGGCTCCGCAAATACAGCGGGGCATGTGTTTTGGGTGACGAACGATGGATCGGGAACAGCGATAAATGGTAACAGCCCTTCGGGCACCGGTGTGAGGGGCTTTAGCAGCATGGACGGCACCGGGGTGTACGGGTTTAGCACCTCGGGAACCGCTGTCAAGGGCTTAACCACCAGCGGGTCAGCCGCGGTTTATGGGGACTCGGGAAAGAGTGACGGGCGGGGTGTGTATGGAGTAGCCAACTCGGCTTTAGCCATGGGCGTGCACGGCCACAGCGATTACGGCCGTGGCGTAGCCGGTGGCAGCAACACCGGCCGTGGTGTTTACGGCTGGACCGCAAGCGGCCTTGCCGGCTTTTTTGAGGGCAACGTGCAGGTTACCGCCAACCTTTTCAAGGGTGGCGGCTCCTTCAAGATTGACCATCCGCTTGATCCTGAGCATAAGTACCTCTACCACTCGTTTGTGGAGTCGCCGGATATGAAGAACGTTTACGACGGGAACGTCGTGCTTGACCAAAACGGCGAAGCCTGGGTGGAATTGCCCGAATGGTTTGAGGCGTTGAACCGGGACTTCCGCTACCAGCTCACGGCTCTTGGTGCTCCAGGACCAAGCCTTTACGTGGCCGAGGAAATCGCCCACAACCGCTTCAAGATTGCGGGCGGCAGGCCAGGCATGAAGGTTTCCTGGCAGGTCACCGGTATTCGCAAGGACCCCTTTGCTGAGGCTCATCGCATTCCCGTGGAAGAAGAAAAGCCCGCAAACGAGCAAGGGACGTACCTGCACCCCAAAGAATGGGGGCAGCCCGAAGAAAGACACGTCAATTACCAGGAAATCAGGCAAATGCGCGAGGAGCTGGGAAAGCTCGAGGAACAGCCAGAACCAAGGCTCGAGGGCAAGCCCCGGTCTTAACAAAAATCGGTCTTCAGTGAGGGAAACGGCCGTTTCGGCGTTGCGTGCTGCTAGCGCGCGTTGGAGAGGTCGTGGTGCCTGCCGGGCTTGGCCGGGGGGTCGCTTTCTGACGCGGAGGGAATGGGCTAGCCGAGAGCGGCGGCGGGTGCTATAAAGGAAGTATGTCGGATCGCAAGTACCGCCATCGGGGTTACCAGGACAGCGATTGGGAAGAACGGGAAAGGCAGAGGGAGCAGAGCCGCCGGGCGCGGGACGAAGAGCGCCTGGCCCCCCGCGGCCGGGGTTTGGGGGCCCCAACGGTTTCTGTCTTCCGCTGCCGAGTATGCGGGGAAAAGCAGCCGTTTACCAGCTCGGTGCCGCTGGAAGCCACCTGCTTTAAGTGCAAGACCGCTCTTCATTCCTGCGCCCACTGCTCGTTTTTTGATACCTCGGCACCCAACGAGTGCCTCAAGCCGGTGCTGACCCGGGTTCCCAACAAAAACGCTGCCAACGCCTGCCAGCTTTACTCCCCCCGTTTGGTGCAGGAGTTTGCCAGCGACGAGCCCTCCCTGAAAGACCCCCGCGCTGCCTTTGAAGCCCTCTTTCGCAAGCGCTGAGCCCTAGTCCAGCTGCTGCCGGAGCACCGTGGGCAGGTGGAAGTCATCGGGGCGAATCTGCACCCCAAAGTTGGGGGTGTCGCTGGTGGTGGGGAGGAAGGGGTTTAAGCTTGCGACCTCGCTTTTCTTGACCTCGGCGCGGCTTGCGCTTTTGTTTTCCGGTTGCTCCATGCCGGCAAAGCCGGTGGCAATGAGCGTGACCTGGATTTGGTTGTCGAAGTTCTCGCGCTGCACGTAGCCGAAGAGGTAGAGGCAATTCTCGGCGCACTGCTCGCGGATCCAGCGGGCCGCCTCCTTGATTTCCCCCAAGGTGGCGTCGGGTCCGGCCACAAAGTTGACCAACACCCGCTGGGCACCGTGCAGGGCAATGCCGTCCAAAAGCGGGGAAGCCACGGCGTTTTGCGCCGCTTCCAGGGCCCGGTGCTCGCCGGAGGAAACGCCAATGCCCATGAGCGCCATGCCGCCGCCTTCCAGCACCGCTTTGACATCGGCAAAGTCCCGATTGATCACACCCACCTCGTTGATGATTTCGGAAATGCCTTGCACGCCGTGGTGCAGTGCCTGGTCGGCCAGGAGGAAAGCCTCGGTAATGGTGATGTTGGCGGGGGCCATTTCTTCCAGGCGGGCGTTGGGAACCACGATGAGGGTGTCCACGCAGCCGGCCAGCTCAGCAAGCCCCTGCTGGGCAATGCGCATGCGCTCGCTGGCTTCAAAGGAAAAGGGAGTGTTCACCACCGCCACGGTGAGCGCTCCGGCTTCCTTGGCCAGGGTGCCAATGACCGGAGCGACACCGGTGCCTGTGCCACCCCCCATGCCGGCGGCAATGAACACCATGTCGGCGCCGGTGAGCACCTCTAGGAGCTCGTCGGTTTTGTTGAGGGCGGCTTCCTTGCCCACCTTGGGGTTGCCTCCGGCTCCCAGCGCCCGTCCGCGGGTGTTTGGGGTTTGCAGCTGGATCTTGGTGGGCGCCGCGCAGCGACTCAGCGATTGGGCGTCGGTGTTGACGGCAATGAACTCCACGCCTTTGACGCCGGCGCGGATCATGCGGTTGATGGCGTTGCAGCCGCCGCCACCCACCCCCACCACCTTCAACACCGCAGGCGATTGCTCTTCGTCGGGGACAATGGCGGGTTTTTCATCGTGGACATCGTCAAGGATGATCATAAGCACCCTCCTCCTTTTGTAGCTTTTTTACTCGGCTCAAGAGCCGGTCCAAAAGGCTTGGTTTTCTCGTTTGCAAACCGGCAGCTAAAGGTCCCACCCTCCCTTGGCTGGTTTGGCTGCCGAAGTGAAGCAAACCCAAAGCACAAGCGGCGGAACGCAGGGGGAACGGCGGCTGCGACAGACAGCTGGTGGCATCCTGCCAAGCCAGAGGCTCTCCCAACCGGGCGGGACAGCCAAAAACCGCACTGGCCTGCGCTTCGATGCCTTCCAGGTAGGAGCCCCCGCCGCACAGCACCACCGACAAGAGCCGCACGTCCCGGGTGAGCTGCTGGGTGTAGGCCATCCCCACCATTTGGAAGATTTCGGCCACTCTTGCCGCTGCCGCCGTACACACCTTTTTCCGGGAGACCTTGGTGGTGCCTCCCCCCAGCACCGGCAGCAGCACCACTTCTTCTTCGTCCACGGTGTCCAAAAGCAGCGTGACCTTGCTCTTCTTCACCTCTTCTGCAGCTTGGAAGGTGGTGCCGAACAGCTGCACCAGGTCGTCGTTGAGCTTTTGCGCACCGAAGGGCAGCGTGCCGGTGGCTACGACATGGGAGCGGTGCCAGAGGGCAAAGTTGGTGGTACCAAAGCCAAAGTCCACCACCAGAGCGCCCAGCGCCTTTTCCTCAGGGGTCAGCACCGCCAGGGAGGCCGCGACCGGCGCAAAGAGGAAACCCTCCACCGCCACCCCGGCGTCGTTGATGGCCTTTTCCAGGGTGCGCAGGGGCCCCTCCTTGCTGGAGAGCACCAGGGCGTTCATGGAAAGCCGGCTTCCCACCATGCCCTCGGGGTTGACCAGGTGCTCCTGGTCGTCCAGGGTGAAGTCGTGGGGGAGCACGTTCAGCACCACGTGCCCCGGCGGGAGGTTTTGCCAGCGGGCGGCGTCCCACAGGCGCTGGAGGTCCTTGGCGGTGATGGGTTGCCGGCGAGGGGCAATGGGCAGCTCGGGGTTGGTGTTTTTGCCCACCACGTAGGTTCCCGCCACGCTTACCCAGGCCCGCTCCATGGGCATGCGGGCGGAGGTTTCCGCTTCCTGCACCGCTTCCTTGATGCGCTCCACCACGCTTTTGAAGCCCACCACCTGCCCGGCCTCCATGCCCTCGGGCAGCGGCGCCATGCCGGCTCCGCGCACCACCAGCTCCCCCTCCGGGGTGACTTCGGCCATAAGGGCCAAGACCCGGGAGTTCCCCACATCCAAAGCCGAAAGCAAGGTGTCGCTGGCCATCATTCGCTCACCACCGGTTGCACAAAGACCTTGCCGGCCACCCGCAGGTCCAGGCGGGCCACCGGGCCGAGGTTTGCCTTGTTCCACGCCAAAAGCACCTGCTTCGCGTGCACCAGGGTTTCGGGGCGTTGGGGATCCAAAACCACGGTGAGGGGCTCGTGGGCAAACAGCACCGCCACATCCCGGGCCCCCAGCCGCTGGCAGCTGACCACCGGCTGTCCCCAGGTGGCGGCCAGGGTGGGCAGGATGCTGAGCACCCTGGCCCTTTCCTCGGGGTAAGGGGCAAAGCCGGAAAGCTGGGGAAGGTCAAGCTCGCCGCCGGCGGGCCCGAGGATCTTCCCTTGGGCGTCCACCAGCTGCCAGGGCTGGCCGTCGGTGAGGATCGCCGCCGGCGTTCGCTCCTGCACCAGGCAGCGGATGCTGCCGTCCAGCCCCACCACCACCTGGGCATCGGCCACCCACGGCACCGCCAGGAGCTTTTCCCGGAGGGTGGAGGCGGAAGCCAAGAGCGGCGGCTTACCCAAAGCGTCCTCCAGCGCTTTGCCGATGGCGGTGGCATCGAAGCGGCGAACGCCCACCACCTCCACCTTGTGCACCTGCCACGCTTGCGCCAAAACTCCGGCGCCCAAGAGGGCCAACAGGAAAACCAGGGCTTTGAGCCAAAGGCGAGCCGTCCATCGCCTGGTCATACAGCACCTCCTCGCACCAAGGCGTTGGCCAACTCCACCACGTTGCCGGCCCCCAGGGTGAGCAGCACATCGCCGGGTTGCAACAGCTGGGGAAGGCTTTCGGCTGCCTCCTGGAGGGAAGGCAGCGCCTCCACCCGCCGGTGCCCGGCGGCCTTGGCGGCGTCCACCACCAGTTGGGCGGTCACCCCGGGGATTGGGCTTTCGCGAGCGGGGTAAATGGGAAGCACGAAAGCCACGTCGGCTTCCAAAAGGGCCTCGCCAAACTCCCGGGCGAAGGCCTGGGTCCGGGAGAAGAGGTGGGGCTGAAAGACCACCACCAGCCGCCTCCCCGGAAACCTCTGGTGCGCGGCTTGCAGGGTGGCCATCACCTCGGTGGGGTGGTGGGCGTAGTCGTCCACCACCGTCACCCCGTTCACCTCCCCCTTGATTTCGAAGCGGCGGGCCACCCCCGAAAAGGAGCCCACCGCTTGCACGATGGTGGAGAAGGGCACCCCCATTTCCAAAGCCACGGCGCAAGCCGCCATAGCGTTGGACAACCCGTGCCGGCCAAAAAGCGGCACGGAAATTTCCCCCAGCTCCTGCCCGGAAAACACCAGGCGGGCTCTTGCCCCCTGGGGGGTGAGCTCCCACAGGCGGGCGGAAAGGTCCGCCTGGGAGGTGAAGCCGTAGGTGAGGGTGCGCCGGCGGATGTGGGGCAAAAGCCGCCGCACCCCGGGATCGTCCAGGCAGGCCACCACCGCACCGTAAAACGGCACCGAGTTGGCAAACTCCACGAACGCTTCTTCCATGGCCGCCACCGTGCCGTAGGTGTCCAGGTGCTCGGCTTCCACCGTGGTGATGACGGCAATCACCGGGTGCAGGGCCAAAAACGAGCGGTCAAACTCGTCGGCCTCGCACACCAGGAACTCGCTGTGGCCCAACCGTGCATGGGCCCCCAGGAAGTGCACCCGTCCACCAACTACCACCGTGGGGTCCAGCCCTGCCTGCGTGAGGATGAAGCCCGAAAGCGAGGTGGTGGTGGTTTTGCCGTGGGTGCCGGCCACCGCCACCGTCCACTTCAGGCGCGAGACCTCCCCCAGCATTTCCGCCCGGCGGATGACCGGGATCCCCCGCTGGTGGGCGGCCTGCACCTCGGGGTTGCTCGCTGACACCGCCGAGGAAACCACCACCACGTCCACCCCGGCCAGGTGCTGGGGATCGTGGCCCAGGCGGCAGGAAACCCCCAGCTGGGAAAGACGCATGGTGGTTTCGCTTGCGGCCAGGTCGCACCCCGAAACCTCAAGCCCTTCCTTTTGCAGGATTTCCGCAAGCCCGCACATGCCGGCGCCGCCAATGCCCACAAAGTGCAGGTGCCGCACCCGCCCGAAGTTCATGCCGCCACCTCCACCGGTTTTCGGCTGAGCCGGACCAGCACCCTCACCACCTCTTCGGTGGCGTCGGGGCGGGCCAAGCCCTTGGCCTGGGCTCCCTTTTCGGCCAAAGCGGGCAAATCGGCAAAAACCGAGCTCAAGAGGCTGGCCAGGGCCGAAGGAGAAGCTTGCCTTTCCTCCATGATCCAGGCGGCACCGGTGGCGGCCAGGGCTCGGGCGTTGGCCAGCTGGTGACCGTGGGCCGCCTGGGCGAAGGGGATGAGGATGGCCGCGCGTCCGGCGGCGGCCAGCTCGCAAACCGTGAGCGCCCCCGCCCGGGCCACCACCAGCGGAGCTTCCCGCAGCGCTTCCCAGGGCTGGGCGAGGAACCCCACCACCTGGGCCGGCACCCCCAAAGCCTGGTAGCGGGCCCTCACCTCCGCTTCCCACCTCTCACCGGCCTGGTGCATCACCTCCGGCCGCAGCTCAGGGGGAATGAGCGCCAAGGCTTCGGGCAAGAGGCGGTTGAGCACCTGGGAGCCCTGGCTTCCCCCCAGCACCAGAAGCGAGCGCTTTTGCGGAGCAGGGGGCACCTGGAAGAACTCCTGGCGCACCGGGTTTCCGGTCCAGCGCGCGGGGAGCGAGGGGAAGGCCTCCAGCGCTTGGGGAAAGCCGCAGGCAATAGCTGCGGCCCACGGCGCCATCAAGCGGTGGGTGACCCCCGGCCAGGCGTTTTGCTCCTGAATCACCAGCGGTGTTCCCGCGGCAGCGGCCGCTGCTGCCCCGGGAAAAGCGGCATAGCCCCCCACCGACAAAACCACGTCTGGCCGCACCCGGGCCACAAACGCCCGGGCCGACAAAAACGCCGGTCCCAAACGCAAAAGGCTTTTCACCTTGGCGGCAAGCTTCACCCCCACGGCGCCGGAAACCGAAAGCAGCTTGTGAGGGATGGGGAAGTCCGCAAGCTTTTTAGCTTCCAGCCCGCCTCGGGCGCCCAGCCAGAACACCTCGGCCCCAAGGCTTAGAAGCCTTTGGGCCACCGCCAAGCCGGGGTAAAAGTGGCCACCGGTGCCGCCGCCAGCCACCAAAACCCTCATGAGCCCTCCTTCTCCACGTTCAAAACCAAACCCAGGGCCACCAGGTTGGCCACCAGGTCCGAGCCCCCCGCGGAAATGAGCGGCAGGGGCAACCCCTTGGCCGGGGAAAGGTGCAGGCAAACCGCCACGTTGAGCAGCACCTGCAGGGCCAGCTCGAACCCTAAGCCGCAGGCCAAAAGCGCCGCGGCGCGGCTGGGGGCTCTGGTAGCGGCCACAAAGCAGCGGGCCACGATGAGGGCCAGAAGGAACAGCAGTGCCAGCGCTCCCAGAAACCCCAGCTCCTCCCCGGCAATGGCAAAGATAAAGTCGGTGTGCGGCTGGGGGAGGAAGAAAAGCTTCTGCACGCTGGCCCCCGGTCCCCGGCCGGCAAGGCCACCGCTTCCCAGGGCAATGAGCGCTTGCTGCACCTGGTAGGTGGTCCCGGACAGGAAGCCCAAAATCCGGCTCATGCGGTAAGGCTCGGCCAGGATCCCCACCACGGCTACGGCAAGGACCGAAACGAACGCTGCTGCCAGGGCCCCCGGCCGGGTGTCGGCCACCACCAGCATGGCGGTGGCGGTGCCGAGCAGCAGCAGGGTTGTGCCCAGGTCCGGCTCGAAGTAAACCAAAGCCGCGGTGATCATGGTGAGAAAGCCGGTGAACACCAGGTAGCGGTTTTGCTCCCGTCCACGGACGGGCATTTCCGCCAGCACCGAAGCCAGGGCCAGGGGCAGCACCACCTTGGCCAGCGCCGAGGGCTGCAGGGAAGCCCCCGGTAAGCGCAGCCAGCGGTGGGTTTGCGCCACCTCCGGCTGGAAGTAGGGGATGAGCAACAAAACCCAGGTCACCGCCAAAGCCCCCAGGGCCACCGGCCGGGAGAGGAGCTTCTCCAGGGGGGCAAAGGCGAAGGCCAGCATCAAAACGGTGCCGATGACCCAGGCCATGATTTGGCGGTAGGCAAAGTCCCAAGCGGGGAGCCCGTAGTAGTCCCTGGCCAGGGGAGCGGAAGCCGAATAGACCAAAGCCACACCCGAAAGCGCCGCCACCAGCGTGGAAAAGAGCAGGAAGCGGTCCAGGTGCTTGCGTTTAGGCATTCTCCTCCCCCGCAAGCGCATGAACCAGACGGGCAAACTCGTGCCCGCGGTGGGCGTAGTCGTGGAATTGATCGAAGGAAGCGCAGGCCGGCGAAAGCAGCACCACATCCCCGGGCAGAGCGCAGAGGTGGGCTATCCGCACCGCTTCTTCCAAGGTGCCGCACTTTTCCACGGGCACTACGCCGGTCAACGCCTTCTCCAGTTCGTCGGCGGCCTGGCCAATGAGGTAGGCGCGCAGCACCCGCTCCCGCACGGCAGGAATGAGCTCGCGAAAATCCTGCCCCTTGCTCAGGCCACCGAGGATGAGGTGCACCCGCCGGGGTGGATAACCGGACAACCCAGCGACCACCGCGCCCACGTTGGTGCCCTTGGAGTCGTCCACGTACCGCACCCCGTTGATTTCCGCCACCAGCTCGTGGCGGTGGGGGAGGGAACGGGCGGCACGCAAGCCGGCGACGATGGCGTCCCGATCCAGGCCAAACACCCGGCAGGCCAAAGCGGCAGCCAGCGCGTTGGCCACGTTGTGGTCTCCAGGCAACGGCAAGGCCTGGCGGGCCATGAGCACCCGGCCTTGCAGCATGAGATGGGTGCCGTCAAAGCAAGCTTCGGCATCCTGGCAGCGGAGCGAATAGCCGTGGCGCTGGGCGCGTGTGGCCAGCGAGGCCACCTGGGGGTCGTCCTGGTTGATCACCGCATGATCGTCGGGGGTTTGAAAGGCGAAGATCTTGGCTTTGGCCTGGCGGTAGGCTTCCATGGAACCGTGGCGATCCAGGTGGTCGGGGGAAAGGTTCAGGAACACCGCCACCTTGGGTCGCAGGCTCTGGGTCAGCTCCAGCTGGAAGGAGGAAAGCTCCCAAACCATCACCTCCCAGCCACCACGCAGCACCATTCCCGAAGCGGCAGGGCCCAGGTTGGCGCCCACCGCAACCTTGAAGCCGGCGGTTTTGAGCACCAGGCCCAAAAGCTCGGTCACGGTGCTTTTGCCGTTGGAGCCGGTCACGCCGATGATGGGGGTGGAGCCGGCAAAGCGGAACGCCAACTCCACCTCGGGGATGACCTCCAAACCCCGGCGTTGCGCTTCCTGCACCAAGGGCGCGCTGGGGGGAACCCCCGGCGAAACTACCACCCCGTCCACGTCAGCCAACACCTCCGGTCCTACCTCGCCCAGGTGCACCTCCACCTCGGGGGGAAGCTCCGCCAGGCGGAAGGCAAGCTCTTCCCGGGAAGCCCGGTCCGCAGCCCGCACCTCCACCCCTTTAGCCCGCAAAAGACGGCAGGCATCCACCCCCGAAACCCCCAGCCCAATGACCAAAGCGCGACGCCAGTGCAATCCGCTCATCGTAGTTTCAAGGTGGCCAAGCCGGCCAAGGCGCACATGGCGGCGACGATCCAGAGACGCACCACCACCTGGGTTTCCGCCCAACCCGAAAGCTCAAAGTGGTGGTGCAGGGGAGACATGCGGAAGATGCGCTTCCCCCGCAGCTGGAAGGAGGCCACCTGCAGGATCACCGACGCAGCTTCCGCCACAAACAACCCTCCCACAATCACCAGGGCCAACTCCTGCTTGGCAATCACCGCGGCAATGCCAATGGCTGCCCCCAAGCTCAGGGAGCCCACATCGCCCATGAACACCATGGCCGGGTGGCAGTTGAACCACAAGAAGCTCAAACCGGCCCCCACCAAACCGGCGCAGAACACCGCCACCTCCCCAGCCCCCGCCACCGCCGGCACCTGCAGGTACTGGGCAATTTTCGCGTGGCCGGCCACATAAGTGAAGATGGCAAAGGTGCCGGAAGCCAGGAGGCTGGCGCCTATGGCCAAGCCGTCCAGGCCGTCGGTGAGGTTGACGGCGTTGGAGCAGGCCACCAGCACCAGCATCACAAAGGGGATGTAGGCCCAGCCCAAATCCAGCTGCACCTGCTTGAAAAACGGCACGTAAAGCTTGCCCGCGTGGCNNATGGCCGGCCACCAGCCGTACGAAAACCGCCGCCAAGGCCCCGGCCACCAGCTGCAGCCCCAGCTTCTGCCAGGCCCGCAAGCCCAGGTTTTTCCCGCGCTGGACCTTCAGCCAATCGTCCAAAAAGCCGATGGCCCCGAAGGCCAGGGTGGTGCCAAAGGCCACCCACACCCAGGGCTCGGTGATGTCGGCAAACAAAAGCGCCGCCACCGAAACCGCCGTCAAGATCAAAAGCCCCCCCATGGTGGGGGTGCCGCTTTTGGCCCGGTGGGAGGCCGGTCCCTCTTCACGGATGGCCTGGCGGATGGCAAGCTTCTGGAGCAGGGCGATGAGCCGGGGGCCCAGCACCAGGCCCACCAAAAGCGCCACCACCACGGCCAGGGCCGCGCGAAACGTGATGTAGCGAAACACGTTGAGCGGGCTCCACAGCTCCCGCAAATGCCAGGCCAGGAGGTAAAGCATCAGCCCCTCCCCGCCAAAAGCGCCGCCACCAGCCGATCCAGGCCAATGCCCCGCGACCCTTTGATCAGCACCACATCGCCCTCCCTGAGCTCGTTTTGCAGGACCTCTTCCGCTTCCTCGGCGGAAGCCACATACGTACCTTCGGTGCCAAAAGCCTCGGCCAAAACCCTGGCGTTTTCTCCGCCCACGGCAAACAGGCGGTGGCAGAGCCCCCGGGCTTTGGCGCCAACTTCGCGGTGGAAATCGGGTGCTTGCGGTCCCAGCTCCAGCATTTCGCCCAGCACCGCCACTCTTCTTCCCGGCGTTTGCGCCAAAAGCTCCAGCATGCGGGCCACCGCCACCGGTGAGGCGTTGTAGCTGTCGTCCACCAGGAGCGCCCCCGAGGGCAAGCGGTGGACCTCCCCCCGGTGAGGTTGGGCTCGCAGCTTTCCGGCGGCAGCCGCCAGCTCCTCCACCGGGACGCCCAGGGCCCGGGCCAGGCACGCTGCCCCCAGGAAGTTTTCCACCTGGTGCAGGCCGGGCAAAGGCAGGTCCACCGCAAACCCGCCCAAAGGACCCGCCAGCGTGAAGCTGGTGCCCAAAAGCCCCCGGGAGGCCAGCTGATCGGCCCAGACATCGCTTTTCCCCGGCAACCCGTAGCTGAGTTTGCGCCCGGAAAACCGCGAAGAAAAGCTTTCCTGGTAAGGGTCGGTGGCGTTGAGGACCAGGACCCCCTGCGGGTCCAGGAAGGGGATGAGCTCCGCCTTGGCTTCGGCAATGGCCTCCACGGAGGGGAAAAACTCCAGGTGCACGGGGGCAATGCGGGTGTACAGCAGCGCCTGCGGGCGCAGCACCTCCCCCAGGCGGGTAAGCTCGCCTTTCCGGCTCATCCCCGCTTCCGCCACAAACCATTCCACATCCTGATTGAGGTTGCACATTTCCGCCGGCAAGCCCAGCTGGGAGTTGCGGCTCCCCTGGGTCTGGGCGACGCGGAAGCGACGGGCGAGGAGCGCGGCCAGCATGCTTTTGGTGGTGGTTTTTCCCACGCTGCCGGTGACCGCCGCCACCTGGAAGCCGGCTTCCTGCCGGAGGCGGCTGGCCAGCGCTTGCAGGGCGCTGACGGTGTCGGACACCACCAGTTGCGGCAAGGGGGCGTCTACCGGCCGCGCCACCAGGGCAGCCACGGCCCCCCGGGAGGCCGCTTCGGAAACGAACAGGTGCCCATCGGTTTTCTCGCCGGGGGCAGCTACGAAGAGGTCCTGGGGCCGCACCTGCCGGGAGTCAAAGGCCACGCCCTCCACCCACAGCGTTTCAGCCCCTTCGGGAGCCGGGCACCCCAACCACTGGGCGATGGTGGCAAGGCTAACCCTCATGCCAGCTTCCTCCGCTTGGCAAGCTCCAGCGCCACCTCCCGATCGGAAAAGGGCACCGTGCGATCGGCAAAGATTTGCTCCTGCTCGTGCCCTTTGCCGGCAAGCACCACCACCGAACCCGGCTCGGCCAGCCTTAGGGCGGCGTCAATGGCGTCCCGGCGGTCGGGAAGCACCAGGATCCTGGGGTTGGCCACCGGGGCTGCCCCTTCCAGGATTTGGGCAATGATGGCCATGGGGTCCTCGCTTCTGGGGTTGTCCGAGGTGACGATGGGGACATCGGCTAAGCGAGCGGCCATCGCCCCCATGAGCGGCCTCTTTCCCTGGTCGCGGTCCCCCCCGCACCCAAACACCACGATGAGCCGGCCGGGGGTGAGGGGCCGCAGGGTGGTCAGCACCTTTTCCAGGGCATCGGGGGTGTGGGCGTAGTCCACAAACACGTGAAACGGCGCGTCCAGGGGCACGGGCTCCAGCCGGCCGGGAAGCGGTTTGGCTTCCGAAAGGCCGGCAACCACGGTTGCAAGCGGCACGCCCAGGGCCACCGCGCAGGCCGCCGCCGCCAGCGCGTTTTTCACGTTGTGCTCGCCCACCAGCGAAAGGCGTACCGGTGCCTCCCCTTCGGGGGTGACCAGCGTAAAGCTGCTGCCGTTTAAGCCCAGGGAGACGTCTTTGGCCGTTACATGGGCGGCGACACGCAGGGCAAAGGTCACATCCCCGGGGCGCTTTTCCGCCACCACGGAAGCCAGGGCCGGATCGTCGGCGGGGAGCACCCGACGTCCCGGTGGGGCGCTGCGCAGCAGGTCAAAGATTTGCCGCTTGGCAGCAAAGTAGGCGTCCATGGTGCGGTGAAAGTCCAGGTGGTCCTGGGTGAAGTTGGTCCAGCAAGCCACATCGAAGGCAAGCCCGGTGACCCGGTGCAAAACCAGGGCGTGGGAGGAAACCTCCATCACCGCGCAGGCACCCTCCTGTTGGGCCAGCTCGGCCAACAGCGGGGCCAGGTCGGCGGGCTCCGGGGTGGTGCGGGTGCCGGGGACCTCCCGGCCGGGGAGGCGGTAGCCCAGCGTGCCAAAAACCCCCACCGGCCGCCCGAAAGCCTTGAGGATGCGGGCGGTGAGGTCGCACACGGTGCTCTTGCCGTTGGTGCCGGTCACCCCCACCATGGTGAGTTTGTCCTGGGGGTTTCCGGCCAAAAGCCAGGCAGCTCTGGCGGTGGCGGGCCTGGGATTTTGCGCCACAATCCAGGTAACGCCAGCACCCGGGTCGCGATCGGAAAGCACGGCGGCAGCTTTGCGGGCCAGCGCTTCGGGGAGAAACTCCAGGCCGTGATGATGGTGCCCCGGCAGGGCGGCAAAGATCCAACCGGGTTGCACCTTTTGCGCCACGTGGGTGATCCCCGAAACCTCCAGGGAGCCGTCCCCGCGGAAGGTGCAGCCCAAAGCCGCCGCCAGCTTCGCCACCTTCATGCTACCCCCTCCACCTTGGGCACGTGCCCAAAGAGCTGCAAGAGGCGGGCGGCCATGCGGCCAAAGGCCGGGGCCGCCACCTCCGCGGCCCAGTACGTAGCTTCCGGCTCGTCCACACAAACTACCAGTACCATGCGGGGCTGAGGCAGCGGGAAAAAGCCGGCAAACCAAGCCGCGTGCCGGCCGCTCTTGTAGCTGCCCTCGACCGCTTTTTGCGCGGTTCCGGTTTTGCCCGCTACCCGGAAACCGGCCACCTGCGCGGCTTTTCCGGTGCCCTCGGTGACCACCCGCTCCAGCATGCTGGCCACCGCCGCAGCCACGTCCGGGGCCAGCACCCGCCGGGGTGTGGGTTGTCCCCCCGCCACCACGGTGTGGCCGGTGGCGTCCCGCACCTGGTGGATGAGGGTGGGTCGCACCAGCAGGCCACCGTTGGCAAAAACCGCATAGGCGCGGGCCAGCTGCAGCGCGGTGACGCTGATTTCTTGGCCCAGCGCCAAACCTGCCGGCGTGAGCGCCGACCATGACCGGGAGGAAAGCGGCCGGTAAAGCCCCGGTGATTCCGCCGGCAGCTCCACCCCGGTGGTTTTTCCAAACCCAAACGCCTGGATCGTTTCGTCCAGGGTGGTTGCTGGGGTGCGCAGCGCCAGGCGAATGGCCCCGGCGTTGGAGGAAAAGCTCAGCACCTGGGCCAAAGGCAGGATCCCGTAGCGGGCGTGGTCGCGGATGAAAAACCCCGCCACCTGCACCCCACCCCCTGAGCAGTCCACCAGGCTGTCGGGGCGCACAACCCCGGCCTGCAGGGCAGCTGCCACGACGATGGGCTTAAACGTGGAGCCTGGTTCCAGCACGGTTTCCACCGCCCGGTGGTGCCAGGTCTCCTTGGGGTAGCTGGCGAGGTTTTGGGGGTCGTAGGAGGGGAGGGAAGCCAAACCCAAAATTTCCCCGGTGGCGGGGTCCATGGCCACAGCGGTGGCGCCCTTGCCCCCCACTTCCTCCAGGATGCGGGCTAGCTCTTCCTCGAGGATCCACTGCACCCGGGCGTCCAGGGTGAGCACCACCTGAAAGCCGGGGCGCCCGGGCTTTTCCGTTTGCTCGTCCAGCTGGGTGGGGATCCTCTTGCCGTCGCGGGAAAGCCGCACCAGGGAAGCCTCCCCGGCCAAAAGGTTCTGACAGGAAGCCTCCACCCCCGCTTGCCCTTGTCCTTCGGCGTTAACAAAGCCCACCACCGGCGCGGCAAAGGTGCCCATGGGGTAAAGCCGCTGTTGCCAGGGAAGCGTACCCACCCCCCGCAGGTTCAAGCGTGTCACCGGCTCCACCACCTCCGGGGAAAGCCCTTTGGCCAGGTAGAAAAAGCCGTTGCGCCGCTGCATTTCCGCCAGCACCTGGGGAGGTGTGCGCCCCACCAGCGGGGCTAGCTTTTGGGCTACGAGGCTCCAGCGGTCCCTGGGGATGCGCTTGGGGTTCACGTAAATGGCGACCTTTTCCACCGAACCGGCCAAAAGCAAGCCGTCGCGGGTGGTGATGGTGCCCCGGGGGGCATCCACGGGTACCAGGGTTTCTTGCTGTTTTTCCGCTTCGGAAAGCCACAGCTCATGCTGCACCAGCTGCACGTAAGCCAACCGCACCACCACCACCGTGGCCCCGGCCAAAAGGCCCGCGATCAGCAGCTGGAAGCGCCGGGGGTTGAGGGTCACCGCGTTCCTCCCGGGTTTTTTGTGGGGGTGGGGGCCACCAGCTCCCCTTGGGGCGTGAGGTACAGCACCTGCTCCGGCTGGGGCAAGCTCAAACCCAGCTGGGGGAGGGACTGGGCCAGGCGGGAGGGGGCCAGGAGCCGGTGTTTGGCCAGCTCCAGCTCTTGCACCTGTCTTTCCAGACGGGCCGTTTCCTTCCGGAGCTGGGCAATTTCGTAAGCCAGGCGCACCCGCTCCTGGCGGGGAAGGGCGGCGGAAATCAGCACCACCGCCACCAACCCCCCGTAGGCCAGGGAGGTGAGGAACCACCGCCACCACCCCTGGTCCAGTTTGGGGCGCAGCCAGGCGTTCTGGGGGCGGTAGCTGATGATGGTCATGGCTTCTTCTCCACCGCCCGCAGCTTGGCGGAGCGGGCCCTGGGGTTTTGCCGCACCTCTTCGCTGCTCGGGAGAATTGGCTTTTTGGTCAGCACCGACAGCAGCTCTTCGGGGTTACAGCGGCAGGTGGGGGTGCCCGGTGGGCACACGCAGTGCCCGGAAAGCCGCCGGAAGGTGGTCTTGACGATGCGGTCTTCCAGCGAATGGTAGGCCAGCACCAGAAGCCTTCCTGCCGGCCGCAGGGATCGCGCCGCCTCCTCCAGCGCCGGCGAAAGCCCGGAAAGCTCGCGGTTGGTGACGATGCGCAAGGCCTGGAAGGTACGGGTGGCCGGGTCCACGTGCCCGCGCTTGGGACCGGTCACCGACCACACCACCCGGCGCAGGTCCAGGGTGGTGCGCAGGTGGCCCTGGGAAAGCGCCCGCAAGATGGCCCGGGCAATGGGGCGCGCCTTTTTCTCCTCGCCGTAGGTGGAAAGCCACGAAGCCAGCTCCGGCTCGGAGGTGGCGCTGAGGATTTCCGCAAGGGTCGGTCCTTCCCTAGCGAATCTCATATCCAGCGGTCCCTCCAGGCGAAAGGAAAAGCCCCGTTCGGCCACATCCAGCTGCAGGGAAGAAACCCCCAAATCGAAAAGGACCCCGGAGGGCGCGAGCCCCCGTTCTGCCAGAAGCTCGGAAAGCGCGCTGTAGGAGGCCCGCACCAGCTCCACCCGCGCCCCGAAAGGGGCCAGCCGCTTTTGCGCGTAGGCCAGCGCTTCCGGGTCCACGTCCAGCCCCAGGACCTGCGCCTGGGGAAAGGCCTGCAGCAAGGCCTCGCTGTGCCCCCCCAAGCCCACGGTGGCGTCCACCAACAGGCCAGTGCCGCAGGGGCGGAAAAGCTCCACCACCTGCTGCACCAGCACCGGAAGGTGACGGGGCTCGGCCATGGTCTTTCATTGCTCCAGCGCCGAAAGCTGCTGCAGCTCTTCGGGGGTGAAGGCCCGGGCCAGCTCGGCCCTGGCCCGCTCGCGGGCCACCACGCCAAAGAACTTGCCCCGACCGGAAACCACCACCTCGCCGTTGATCCCCACCGCTTCCCGCAGCAGCGCGGGGATCAGCACCCGTCCCTGGCTGTCCACCTCCTCCTCTTGCCCGTAGTTGGCGTGCTCCATCAGCCGCTGGACCAAGGGGTTGAGGGAGGGCTGGGACAAAAAGCGGCGTTCGAACTCCTCCCATACCGGCAGCGGGTAAACGCGGAGCTCGGAGGGGTCAAAAGAGGTGATGAACACCTGGTTGCCGTACCACTGGGCCAGCTGTTCCCGCAGGCGAGCCGGCAGCTTCAGGCGACCTTTGTCGTCAATGCTGGCCTGGAAGCTCCCCCGGAAAAAGCCTGTCGCCCCGTTCATCTTCGCCTGCCACAGCGAGTGGCCCACCTTGGTCCACTTCGCTCCACTTTTGTCCACTCCCATCTTGGAGCCGGAAGAACCCGATGTCAAGTCCCCGGGGCTGCCCGGGGTGGTGTTCCACCTTGCTGTGGGGCTCCTGGCCGGGGGTGTTTTCAGGAGGCGCCTTGGGGCTTATACTTGCCCTGCCGCTGGTGGTTACCGGCGGTGGAGGGTACACGATGGGCGACGCCGATG
Organism: Thermoanaerobaculum aquaticum; assembly: GCF_000687145.1. NCBI lineage: Bacteria > Pseudomonadati > Acidobacteriota > Thermoanaerobaculia > Thermoanaerobaculales > Thermoanaerobaculaceae > Thermoanaerobaculum > Thermoanaerobaculum aquaticum. Next base: position 5,538 of record NZ_JMFG01000003.1, on the reverse strand, counting down.
GCAGTCCAAGTAGCTTGAGCCTCCCGAGGCTCGTGGTTTCCCACCGGTGCCGGCTTCGCCCCGTGGCTAGGAGCGTGAAGGCGAACGTCCATTAGCCTTGCCGTTCACCTCTAGCCTCGCGGGCGGAAGGCGCCGGAAGAGGGCTGGAGGTGGACGGTGGAGAAAACCCCGAAGTTTCATCGGCCTACAGGCGGAAAAAGGGTAGACGCGCTAACGCCGCTGCGGGAGGGGCACTGATGCCGCCTCAAGGCAAGGCGCCGGTGTCCAGGCGCAACGCCGCGGTGGGGTGGCGTGCGGCCAACCAGGAGGACAAGGAGTTCATCCGCTTCTGCTCGCTGCCCCTGGAGCAGGCTTTGCGCGAGGTGGGTTCGCGCCTTTCCGGCCTCACCGCCGAGGAAGCCGAGGAAAAGCTCGCTCACTTTGGCCCCAACGAGGTGAGCCAGCTTAAAAAGCTCAAGCCTCTGCAGGACCTGGTCAAGCGCTTGAAGAGCCCGCTGGTGCTGCAGCTTTTGGTGATTGCTGCGGTTTCGGCAGCCATTGGCGAAGCAAAGTCCACGGTCATCGTCAGCGCCATGGTGCTGCTGTCGGTGGGGCTTTCTTTCGTTTTGGATCGCCGCTCCAGCCAGGCGGTGGAGCGCCTGGGCAAGCGCGTGCAGTCCCGCACGCTGGTGCTGCGCGATGGGCAGGAAACCGAGGTACGCATTGCCGAAGTGGTGCCTGGTGACATTGTGGTCCTGCACGCGGGCTCCCTTATCCCTGCCGATGTGCGCCTCATCACCGCCAAGGACTTTTTCGTAAGCGAATCGGCGCTCACCGGTGAGTCCCTGCCGGTGGAAAAAACCGCTGCCGTTCCCCCTTCCGCCCCGGCCACGAGCCTGGAGCTGCCCAACGCTTGCTTTTTTGGCACCTGGGTGGAGAGCGGAACCGCCCAGGCCCTGGTGCTGCGCACCGGCCAGCGCACGCTTTTTGGCGCCCTGTCCCAGCGCTTGGCCGAGGAACGACCGGAAACCGATTTCGACCGCGGTGTGCGGGACTTCACGTTCCTCATGATGCGCATGATGCTGGTCATGGTGGCCCTGGTTTTCCTCATCGTTGGGCTTACCAAGAAAAACTGGGTGGAAGCGCTGCTGTTTGGCCTTTCCGTTTCCGTGGGCTTAACCCCGGAAATGCTGCCGATGATGCTCACGGTGAACCTGGCCAAAGGGGCGCTTTCCATGGCCAAGAAAAAGGTCATCGTCAAGCGTCTGCCGGCCATCCAGAACTTTGGGGCGGTGGATGTGCTGTGCACCGACAAAACCGGCACCCTCACCCAGGATCGGGTGGTTTTGGAAAAACACGTGGATATCCTGGGCAACCCCAGCGAAGAGGTGCTCAACTACGCGTACCTCAACAGCTTCTTCCAAACGGGCCTGCGCAACCTCATTGACCGGGCCATCCTCGAATACGCCGATTTGGACACAAGCGAGTGCCGGCTGGTGGATGAGCTCCCCTTTGATTTTCAGCGACGGCGCATGTCGGTGGTGGTGGAGTACGAAGGCGATCACGTGTTGATTTGCAAGGGAGCGGTGGAAGAAATATTTTCGTGCTGTAGCCGTTATCAAATCGAAGACGAAATATATCCGATTGTTCCTGCTATTCGTGCGGATTTATTCGAAGAAGTGGAAAAGCTCAACCGCGACGGTTTTCGGGTGTTGGGCATAGCCTACCGGGAGTTTGGGCGGGAAAAAACCACGTTTACCGTGGAAGACGAAAGCGATCTCATCCTTTTGGGCTACATTGCGTTTTTTGATCCCCCCAAGGAATCCGCCGATGAAGCGCTGAAGCTGTTGCAAAAGGCTGGGGTGCAGGTGAAGGTGCTCACCGGCGACAACGCCCTGGTCACCGAAAAGGTGTGCCGCGACGTGGGCCTTTCCGTGGAGCGGGTGGTCACCGGCGCGCAGCTGGCTTCCCTTTCCCCCGAAGAGCTGGAAAATGTGGTGGAGGAGGCTCAGGTTTTTGTGAAGCTCACGCCCACCCAAAAAGAAGAGGTGGTAGCGGCGCTGCGCCGCAACGGGCATGTGGTGGGGTTTTTGGGTGACGGCATCAACGACGCGCCGGCCTTGCGGGCTGCAGATGTGGGCATTTCCGTGGATTCCGGGGTGGATGTGGCAAAAGAAGCGGCGGACATCGTGCTTTTGGAAAAAAGCCTTTTGGTGCTGGAAGAAGGCATCATGGAGGGGCGCCGGGTTTTTGCCAACATCATCAAGTACATCCGCATGGGATCCAGCTCCAACTTCGGCAACATGTTTTCGGTGCTGGGAGCAAGCTATCTCGTGCCGTTTCTCCCCATGAAGCCGGTGCAAATTCTGGCCAACAATTTGCTCTACGATTTTTCCCAAACCGGAATTCCCACCGACCGCGTGGACGAAGAGCAAGTGGCCAAGCCGCTTCGCTGGCACGTGGAAAACATCAAGCGGTTCATGCTTTTCGTTGGCCCGGTGAGCTCGCTCTTCGATTATGCCACCTTTGCCCTCATGTGGTTTTTCTTTGGCTGCCGGGAGTTTTTGTCTCCGCAGCTTGACGAAGGAAGCCGCCAGAGTTTGGTGAGTCTTTTCCAGACCGGGTGGTTTGTGGAATCGCTTCTTACGCAAACCCTCATCGTCCACATTATCCGCACCAAAAAAGTGCCGTTTTTCCAGAGCCGGCCTTCTTCTTCCATGCTTTTGGCCACGCTTTCGGTCATGGTTCTGGGTGTTTGGCTTCCCTACTCGCCTTTTTCGCAAACGCTCGGGCTTGTGCCGTTGCCGCTGTCCTATTGGCTCTGGGTGGCGGTGTTTTTGCTGGCCTATGGGGTGCTGGCCCACCTGGTCAAGAGCTGGTTTTTTGCCAAATTCGGAGGTGAATGATGGATACCATTCTCGATGCACTGCAGGAGGGGCGTTTGTTTGAGCTGCCTCACGCTGACAAAACCGAGGCCCTGCAGTTTTTGGCCCACATCATTGAGGCATTCCCCGAGGTTCCCGCCGGCACCGACGTTTTTGGCTACGTGTTGAAACGCGAGGAGGCGGCCAATACCGGTTTGGGCAAAGGGTGGGCGTGCCCCCACGCCCGTCTCCCTTTTGACGAGGATTTAAAGTGCGTGATTGGCTGGAGCCCTTCGGGAATTGACTACGGTGCCCCCGACGGCAAACCGGTGGTGCTGGTGGTCATGTACCTGGTTCCCGAAAACCAGCGCAACCACTACCTGCGGGAAATTTCGCTGTTGGCCAAGGCCCTGCAAACCTACCCGGATTTGGAGAAGATTTACGAAGTCAAGGACCTGGACGACGTCCGCAACTACCTCCTGGACCTGGTGGACGCCTCCAAGCGCACCGTGGGCCCCGATACCCGGGCGCGCATGATCCGCCTGCAGGCCAAACCTGTTCCCGAGGCCTTTCTCCTCCCTGACCTTTCCAACTTGGCGGTGGAGCCGCTCACGGTGGTGGCGGCTCCGGGGCAAAAGCCCATCATCCTCACGCAAAGCCCGGGTTTGCTGGCGGCGCTGGAAGGGGCCAGCAACTTGGCCGAGCAACTGGCGGAAAACGGGCTTTATCACAACGGCGGCTGGCGGGTTTTGCGCCACGGCACCGTTTCCTACCAAGGGGGAGTTACGGTTTTCGAGTGCCTGGCGGTGAAAATGGTAGGCGGTAAAGGGAAATAGCCGTTAAAGCGAGAAGTACTCGGGGTGAACCTCCACCACGTAGCGGGTCTTGAGGTTGTCCACCACCGAGCGCAGCCTTTGCCGGTAGCGCCGGTCCATTTCCTCCAGGCGCAGCTGCTCCACCACCTGGGAGAAGGGCTTGTAACTGCTGGGAATGCGGTTTTTCACGCGGATGACGTGAACCCCGGCGGGGTGAGCAAAGGGATCGCTGACCTCTCCCGTTTGCAGGTTTGCCACGGCTTTGGCCACCTCCTCCCGCAGGTCGGGAAGGGCAATTTCCCCTAAATCGCCGCCGCTGGCGTCACCCTTTTTGGTTTCTTCGGCTACGCTTTGCGAAAAATCAGCACCGGCGCGCACCGCCGCCACCAGGCGACGGGCTCGCTCCCACTGGCTTTCGGCGTTGCTGCCGTCCGACTTAATGGGGAAAAGCACGTGCTCCAGGTGCACCTTTTCCGGGATGGCAAAGCGCTCCTTTTCCTTTTCGTAGCGGCTCTTCAGTTCTTCCTCGGTAATCGGCAGCTGACCCACTTCCTTTTGCAGCGTGCGGTTGATGGTGATGGTGGCTTTCAGGCGCTCTTCCAGCTGCTTTCGGGTCATGCCGAGGTTGGCCAAAAGCTCGTCAAAGGCTTTATCGTCGGCAATGTGGTTTTGCTCCTTGAGCTGAGCCACCGCAGCTTCCACGTCGGCGCGCTCCACCTCGATTTTGAGCTCGGAAGCCCGCTCCAAAAGGCAGAGCTCATCCACGGCTTCCTGCAGGAAGGTGGGGATGTCTTCCGGCGTGAGCTTTTTGCCGGTTTCAGCCGCTCGTTCCACCGCCCTTTGCCGCAGGTCCGAAACCGTGAGGATGCGCTCGTTCACCCGCACCACAATGGCTTCCAAGAGCCTCTTTTCGGCGGCTGCCGGGGCGGCCAGCAGCAGCAAGAGCACACAAAAACGCTTCATGGTTCCTCCCCAAAGGGGTTGCGGCAGGGAAACGGGGCATCCTGGCAAAACACCTTCACCTCCAGCTTGCGGGCCAGCTCCTTCAAGCACCGGTTGCGGGCTTCTTCAACCTTTTGGGCTAAAAGGCGCTGGCGAACGCTTTCCGTGGTGGTGGGGTCAGGCCCCTGTTGTTTTTTTTCCACGTAAAACACGTGCCAGCCGGCGGGGGATTGCACCGGCTGGGAGTACTGCCCCACGTCCAGCCCGCCGATGGCCGCTTCGAACTCGGGGGGGAGCTGCCCCTTTTCCACCCAGCCGATGGCTCCACCGGTGGCGGCGTTGGGGGCCCGGGAGAGCTCCCGCGACAGGGCCAGGAAATCCTCCCGCCGTGCCAGGCGCTCCCGGGCTTCCTGGGCTTGGGCTTTGCTCGCGAGGATGAGCTGGCGCAAAAACACCCTCTCTTTTACCTCGCCCCCGCTTTCTTGCGCTAAGGCGCTTTGCACCTCCTGGTCGCTGGGAGGTGGGGGAGGGGGGCAAAGCTGCACCAAAAGCTCACGGGCCCGTTGCGAGCGTTGGGGCTCGGCCAGGGCGCGGTCACCGGGGTTTTGCGAGGCGGCCAAAACCACCTCGGTTTCCAAAAGGTCCACAAAAACCTGGGCCACCAGCTCCGGAGCCACCTGGGAGGCCGGCCTTTCCGCCACCCGCTCCACGGCCTGGTGCACGTCGTTTAAGGTGATGGTTTTCCCTGCCACCTCGGCCAGGGGGCCGGGACCCCGGTGGCACGCCGTGGCTAAAAGCAAACCGCCAACTAAGGACTGTTGCCGCACGGCCGCCAGTGTAGCAAAGGCCACAACCCAACGAGAAAAGACACCTGCGCAGGAGCGCAGTTCCCGCATTTTTCTCTCTCTTGTGGCGCCGCCGCAAGAAATGTGGGGCCG